>JAGAOW010000205.1 GCA_017889945.1 Muribaculaceae bacterium | reverse complement strand
TGAATCATTCAACGCCAAGATAAAAGCCCTGCGCTCTCAATTCCGCGGAGTCGGTGACATCAAATTCTTTATGTTCAGACTCGCAACACTATACAGCTGACCGCCCCATCGCCAACCGGAAAAATCCGCTGACCCTTTATTATTCAAAACGTCCGAGCCACAGTTCTGTTCAGTTTGAGGCCGGAGTCCATAAAAAAAAGAATGAGAAAAAGCACTTTAATAAAAAAGTAACAATTTCTCATTCTCCTCTCTCCTCTTGCGGTGCGGACGGGACTCGAACCCGCGACCCCTAGCGTGACAGGCTAGTATTCTAACCAACTGAACTACCGCACCATTTTTTCGTTCACTCCTGAACTTTGGCGGAGAGGCATCAGCTTTATTGCTTTTGCGAGTGCAAAGTTAAGTCGCTTTTGCCAATCTTGCAAATATTTTCACAAAAAAATTTCCAAGAAAATCGCCTCATCAATATTTAACGACTATCATCGCTTGATTTTCAAGGCGATAGGCATTGCCGCATCAAGCGACCAATTTACCCGATTTCGGGTATTGACCGGCTTGAGGTATAATTCTACTTTTGCATCGGATAATTATACGGAATTGTTTTTTACCGCGGGTCGGCTGCATAAGTCGGCCTGCGGTTTTAGAGCCGGTTCCCCAATATATATTGTCGAACCGGCTCTTAAGCTTTGGCGAAGCGGATAAGGAATATGGTCTCCGGGCCGACGGTCGATAAGGAGAACGCGGCATTGTGGCGGCGGAGGATGTCGGCAATCAGCATCAGGCCGAGTCCTCGGTCGGGCTGTTTGGTTGAGAAGAAAGGCGTGAAAAGCCGCCCGGCGATTTCGGGCGCGATGCCCGGACCGTCGTCGCAAACGGCAACAGAATTTCCGTCGACGCGCAGACTGATATAGCCCTGCCGCTCGCCGATGCTCTCGACGGCATTTTTAACCGCATTGATAAGCACACGCTGAATGAGCACGGGGTCGAGGCCCACACGGGCCGGCGCCGACTGTATTTCGACCGTAAAATCGATGTTGGACGGACACATACGGCTCAAAAACGGCCGTACGTCTTCGGCAAAACGGCCGAGGTCTGTGTCCTCAAGGCTCGGATCTGGAAGTTTGACGACATCGGAATATGCTCTGATAAACTCTCCGAGATGCAGACAACTTTTGCGACAGCTCTCTACAACCTGAGCTACGTCGCTGTCGTCCTCGTGGATTGCGGCCACGCTTTCGAGCACAGAGACGACACCGCCGAGGGTGTTGTTGACCTCATGGCCCATGGTACGGACAATCTTGTGGAACACATCGGTCTCGGCCCGCACTATCTCATCGGTAAGGCGCTCAATCAGGAAAAACGAGCGGTGGAAACCGCGGTCCATGAAATATTGGCGCGAACAGCGGAGCACCTGCGCTCCCGTGGGGCGGACTATGGTCTGCGAATCCTCGTCGAGGTCATTGAGAACCGCGAGAAGCTCGGGCGACGACAGGCGGTGGAAGGCTTCGTTGGTCTTCTCGATGTTGCCGTCCAGGTCGCAGATGGCTATGCCCATAGGCGAAGCCTCGACAAGTTTGCCGAGGAATTTGTCCTGCTCGCGATTGCGCAAGCGCTCGGCTTTCATCGACACAATCAGCGAATTGTAGAGGTCGATGACCTTGTCAGCCTCAACCTGACCGACGTGGCGCAGACTGCTGGCGAAATCCTGAGTCTTGAGCAGGTCCATGCCTGTGCCGATTGCGCGCAGCTGAAGGCCGACAGCGCGGTAGGCCAGTATTATCGTCAGCAGCGCCACACAGGCGCAGATGACCGCATAAAGCGTCATATCAAGAACGGCGAATGTCGCCGTCCCCGCAACGGACAATGCGGCCAGAATGAAGTAGCAGGATGTCTTCATGATGGAATTCCGAATTTTTTCATTCGCCGATAGAGCGACTGGCGAGTGATGCCGAGCGTACGGGCCGCGATGCTGTAATTGTTGTCGGCCTGGCGCAGCGCCGTGACGATGGCGTCTTTTTCGACATCGTCGAGGGTCTGCGGCCTGTCGGCCTCGGCTTCTTTGGCCGAAGCGTCGAGCACCTTGCGGATCTTGGCCATGAAATCGCGGTTGCTCCACGGTTTGCTGACGAAATCGACAGCGCCGTAGCCCATGCCTTCGACCGCAAGAGGCACCGTGGCCCATGCCGACAGCATGATGACGGGAACTTTCGGGGCAAGGATGCGGATTTTCCGCAGCAGCTCGATGCCCTGCCGGCCTGTGGTGCTGAGAGTGAGATTCATATCGAGTATCACAAGCTCGAGGTCGGGACGTCGCACCAGAGCCAGAGCCTCGGCCTCGGTCGAGGCAGCCTCGTTGTCGAATCCGCCCTGCTTCAGCATCAGCCCTATTGAGAGCCTGATTGAACTGTCGTCGTCAATGATAAGTATCATGGCGTAAAATTACTGCATTTTAATGAGTTTGTCAATATCGGCGTTTATGTCGCAGCGCCCCGAGTAGTCGTAAAGAGTCAGCGAGCGAATCTGATACCAGTAGGTCCAGAACTTATAGAGCTGATTGATATATTCGCGTCGCGAACTGTCCTTGCTGAGCCGCGAGTCGTTGAGTTCGAGCGTAGAAATCTTGCCTATCATATAGGTTTCGACGTTGGTGGCATAGCGCTGTGCGGCAATTTCAGTCGAACGTGTGGCTATGTCGAGCTGCTGCTGTTGGTTGGCGAAGCGTTCGACAAGAACAAACAGGTTCTGATTGAAATTCATCGTCTCCTGACGTATGCGGCTTTCGGTCACGCGCCGGTTGCTTTCGGCCACTTTCACACGTCCGCGGCGCTTACCCCAGTCGAGGATGGGGACAGAGAAGCCTATTGAGGCCACTTCGTTTGCTTTCAGACGATTGTAAGCGCTGTCAAAGCGGTTGTCAGTGCCGGTGTAGCCAACCTGCATGAAGAGATTGATTTCGCGCATATCGCCCTTCGCCTTGGCGACTTCATAGTCGGCTTCGAGCTGCTGGCGCTGCATAGTCTTGACAAACTTGTTGTTGGTCAGCGCGCGTTCGAGCGCATCGTTGAACACAATTTCGGCCTTGGGCACACTCCCGGGAACAACAGGCACTATCTCGGTGTCCTCGCTCAAGTCGAGGAATGCCCTCAGGGTAAACATGTTGGCCTTGTAGGCGCTTTCATACTCGGTCAGTTCCGAACGGGCGTTGAGGACATTCAGCTCCATCTGCAGGAGGTCGTTCTGACTGATTTGCCCCATCTCGCGCTTCTCGAGAGCGATGGTGTAGAGTTTTTCGGCATTGTCGAGGTTCTGACGCGATATCTCGACATTTTCGAGGCTCATCAGCAGATTGAAATAGTAGTCTACCGTCAGCCGGGCCACATCCTCGGTCGCACTGAGAAAGGCGGCTTTGGCCTCGGAATAGCGCACCGGCTCTATCTTGCGGTCCCACTTCATGGTGTTGACACTGAAAAGCGGCTGCGAGAGCGTAAGCGCGACGGGTATGCTCATAAAGCGGTTGGTCTTGTCTCCTTCAAGCTGACGCAGCCAGTCGAGCGACGAATTGAGCGCTATCTGACCGCCGGTCAGGGCTATGTTCTGCTTCACTGACAGCTGCCCGCCGGCCTGAAGCGTATTTGTTCTGACAAAGCTGTACTCGCCGTTCTCATTCATATATGAATTGTAGCGCTTGGCATATTCGGGCGCAGTGGCCGTGAAACTCAGTTCGGGAAGTTGGTCAGCGCGGAATGTGCGCCACTCCCAGTAAGCTGTTTTCAATTCGTCGAGAGCGACGGCGGCGTCGACACTGCGCACGCGCGCCATGGCTATGGCATCGTCTAAGGGAAGCTCCAGGCGCTGTGTCTGCGCCGCGGCGCAGACACAGCCTAATGAAGCCATGATTGTAGTTATCAGCAATTTATGTCTCATTGTTCCTTAAGCGCTATTGCAGGTTCGATTTTCATTGCCTTGCGTGCCGGCAACCATATACCGCACACTATCATGATGGCCAGCGAGACGACCGACATAATGAATCCGGCCCACAGCATCCATTGACTCATGGGCATACCGTTGATGTTTATGTCGAACGCGCTTGCGCCTTCATCGCCCGTGAGATAGCCCACAACGCCGATAAGGCCTATGCCGGTCGGCACAAGGAGTATCACGGGAATAATAAGGAGCAGCAGGCCTTCGCTGATGATGCGGCGGAAAAGTTCGGCATCGGTGGCTCCGTTGACTTTGCGGAGTGCCAGTTCGGGCACTCGCTGCTGGGTGCGGTACCAGAACGAGCCGAGAAAACCGAGAAAGACCGACACCAGGACAAAGACGGCGCATGTGACTATGTTGCGGCGCAGTGTCGTGATTTCCTTGTGGCTCAAATCCTTGACGTCTTCGAGGCTCTGCAGGTTGGAGACATAGATGTTGCCGAATTCGAGGTCGTCGCCCGTAAGAGAGGCCATAAACTCTTCGCCGCGTCCTTCCTTGACACGAACAATGATTTGCTGCGGCCACATCTTATTGTCATGCCGGATGACAGCACCGTTGCTCGGTTCATAATCGCAGCGGCGAATGGCATCGACGACCGCGCCGACCTTGTAGACTTCCGATGAATCATTACGGCCGAAAAACGCCTCTTTGCCACGCCAGCGCTCGGGATGCAATCCATCATCAGGATACTCGTTTGTGGAGACTATCATCTCGCCGCGCCTTACGATTTCGGCAAGTTCGTCGGGCGTTTCGCCGTTGAGGCCGTGCAGGCGTATGGCTTTCACAGCCTCAGGCGACAGAAAACGTTGGTTGCAGAAGTAATACTCCTTTTTGCCGTCAATTGTCGTTGTGAGCATGGTGCCGTTGTAATTGAAATTATAAGGCAGGGCATTTGTTCCGTGGCCGACAATCTCGACATTGGGATTTGTGCTGAGGTTGGCCTCAAGCATGTTGAAGTCGGTCATATAACTGTGATTGTCGTCGTAGGGCTTATAAGAAGCCGAGCCTTCGGCTATATATCCGAAGTTGCCGACATATATGTCGCTGTAGTCAGCGCAGGCAGGTTCCTTATGGACGGCTGCAAGGCAGTTAAGGAGCATGAATATGACCCACAGTACCAGGCCGACGACAAGAAGCTCGACCATCATCCATGTGTTGCTGCGCCACTCGTTGCGCATCTGCATTAATAGCTTACGTTTCATCATTTTGCATTTATGGCTTCCACCGGGTTAAGGCGCGATGCCTGCCATGCGGGCACCGATGCGCTGAGAATGTTGAGAATAAAGCAGGCTCCGAAGGCCGAAAGAAGTATGCGCCAGTTGAGCAGCATGCTCAGCGCCGGGCGCACGGTCTCGTCGTCGGGCGAGGTGTAGAGGCCGTCATAGAAGAGAGCGAAAAGAACGCCTACGGCAAAGCCGATTATGCCGCCGGCAACCGTGACGATGAGGTTCTCGACGATAATGTCGCCCATAATCCGCTTACGCGTGCATCCGAATGCGCGGCGCACGCCTAATTCGCTGACGCGGCGGCGCAGACGGCTGTGGAGCATCGAACTGAGATTGATGGCCGGGACGAGGAGCAGAATCAAATAGATTACGATGCGCAGGCCGTTTGTGTCCTGCGGCGTAATATTGCTGCCGCCGACACCGCCGGCCACTGTCTCCTGGTCGAAAGGAGCGCCGTGATAGACGGTCTTCATGTTTCTGGAGGCGATTTCGGCGTCTAATTCGCCATAGCGCTTCTTTACCTGCGCCCTGACATCCTCGAGGTCAACGCCATCTTTGACTCGCATCAATGTCATATACGGACCGAAATCGCTGTCGCTCTCGCCGTAGGTTTTCGATTTGTCGAGGGGCGCGAAAACTTCGCCATAGGCCATGAAAGTCAGTTTTGAGACGTCGGCGACCATGCCGATGACCTCATAGGTCTCATGGTCAAGCTCGAATCGGCGGCCTAAGGCATCTTCGCTGTCAAAGAGCTTGCGCGCGGTCGAGCGGCTCACGACCGCCACCTTCGTGCCGGCGTCTACTTCCTCGGGAGTGTAGTAGCGACCGTCGAGCAGTTCATAGTCGAAAACGCGCCAGATGCCGTCGTCGGCGTAGAGGACATCGCCTGTAAATTTCTTGTTGTTCGTGCCCTTGAGGTCGAGGCTGGCCCAACCCTGCTCCACATACGATATTTCTTCCACGCCGTCGAGTTTGTCGTAGAGTTTTTTTGCCGTCTCATAGCTCAGCCCGGCCGAGCTTTCGTTTTCTGCGTCCGACGAGATGCCGTCTTCATGAAGGAACATGCCGTAGAGCATCCGGTCGCGGTGCGACTCCGGGGCGATGGAGATAATCTTTACCTGCTGCATCATCATGACGGTCATTATCAAAAAGATAGACAGCGCCGTGCCGATGATTGTCACCCAGGCCACAACGGGCTGGGTCCGCATATCGTAGACGATTTGTATGAGTTTCTTTTTCATTGTCTTACGAGATTATGCGTCCGTCGAAGAATCTGATGATGCGGTCGGTCTGGCGTGCCTGAGCCTCGTTGTGAGTGACCATGACGATTGTTATGCCGTCGTCCTTGTTGAGGCTGTGCAGCAGGTCCATGACTTCTGCGCCCATTCGCGAATCGAGGTTGCCTGTGGGCTCGTCGGCAAGGACGATTGACGGTCGGCCGACGATGGCGCGTGCGATAGCCACGCGCTGGCACTGGCCGCCGCTCAACTGGGCCGGCATATGTTTCTTGCGGTGGCTCAGGCCGAGACGCTCAAGCACCTCGTCGACGCGACGGCGGCGTTCGACTCCGCTGATGCCCGACGCGTAGTCGAGCGGCAGCTCGACGTTGGCTTCGACATTGAGCGACGGAATTAGATGGAAGCTCTGGAAGACGAAGCCGAGATTGCGGTTGCGGAAATGCGAGAGGGCGGTGTCGCCGAGCGCGTTGCAGTTTTGGTCGAGCAACGTGACGGTGCCGCTTGTCGGACGGTCGAGCAGACCGATGATATTGAGCAGCGTCGATTTGCCGCAGCCCGACTGGCCCATGACGCTGACAAATTCGCCTTTGTAGACGCTCAGATTGATATTTTCGAGCGCTGTTGTCTCGATTTCTTTTGTCTGATAGACCTTGCTGATTCCTTCAAGTGTGATGATAGACATTTGATTACAGTTTTATATTGTGATTGTAGGATTTGTTACCTTACTGAAAGAGTTTTGTGGCTGAGATATTTCGACATGTCCGAGCTTACGACCTTCTCGCCGGGCTCGATGCCTTCGACGACCTCGACCCACTGGCGGTTGCTCTCGCCGAGGACCACATTGCGGCGTACAAGCTTGCTGCCTTCGTCAATGAAAATCTTATACTCGCCTGGACCTGTGAAATATTCGCCGTTGGGGATGAGCACGGCCGACTCCTTGAAGCCGTAGGCCACATAGACCTGTGCACGGATACCCGGTCTCAGTCTGGCGTTCGACGCATCGGTAAGCGTGACCGTAAACGGCACCGCCCCGCCAGTCGACTGCGGCTCGACATTGGCGACAGAGCCATCAAGCTCGACATTATTCAGACGGACCTTGACATTGGCGCCGGGCCGAACCCGGTAGCTGCTGCCCTCGGGGACTTCGGCCGTGACCTTGAAGCGGCTCAGATCGCCGATTACAGCCACTTTCTCGCCCGCGCCGACATTGCTGCCAATGCTGTTGCTCAGATAAGTGAGAATACCGTTGTGCGGCGCAGGTATGCGCCCCTGACGCACGATGTGCTCCATCTCCCCGAGGTCGCGGGCACTGTTGCCCACCTCAAGCGCAGCCGCATCCTCAATCGCGGCAAGACGCTCACGCTCAGCCACAAGCTTTTGCCGTAAGGCCTCAAGCTGAAGTTTGCCGGTCTGATAGGCCGTTATAGCCTTGCGTACACGCTCGCCTGTGCCCGAGCCTATACTGTCGAGACGCTGCTCATTCTGCACATCGATGCCGAGCGTGTTGACCTCCATCTCCTTGATGCGCACCTGCATGTCGAGATCAGTCAGAGCGCTGCGATTGGCAAGCCTCAGCTGACGCAACTCATTAACCTTGATTTGATGCACGTCGCGAAGATTCTTATACTGCGTCTCAGTCGAACGCAAATCAAGCTCCAGCAAAGGCATGCCTTCGCTGACACTGTCGCCCGGCTGAGCATAGACAGCGAGAATACGACTGTCGATCGGCGAACTGACAATTTCCTCAAAAGCCGGCACAACACGGCCCGATGCCGCGACCGTAGCTTCCAAAGCACCGCGATGCGCCTCCGAGATGATCAACTCCGACTTCCTTACACCCGTGCCGCTCGCCAGCCAAATGACAACACCGACCACAATTACGACCGGACTTGCCATCGCCATCCCGCGAAACAAACGCTTGCGGCTGCGGCGTTTTTGTTCTTGTTTTTCTATTATCTTATCCATACCCCAAAATTAGCACACAAATCCTCCTCAAATCAACCCCTCCTGATAATCAACCTCTTACGCCCCTCTCCCCTGTCCATTTCCGTACACTTGCAAAAAATCACCCACTCACCGACCAAATCCACGAAAATCTATTGCGCATTTCAAAGCACAATGCACTCCGGACAAGAATATGGTCGAAGATAAACATAATATTACCGTAAATATTCGGTTTCATATTAGAGCCGATCAGTATTGAACATACATTCCATTGCTATTTCAAGATATTTATTCTTTCATCCGTATCTTCCTCATACATTCTCCACATTGTTTCAGCAATCACACTATATATATGAATATATAGTAGACGGTTTGGTTACAAATAAATTATCTTATTCAATCTCACGAATTAGCATACCGGGATAGAATCCACCGCCTGAAACTACCTCAAATGCTGTCCCTAATATTGATGAATCATAACCATTCTCAAATTCCGCCATATATCTATTATCCCATATCATACCTTTGATTGGCTTAATTATACCCTTCCGTGTATATTTTGTTTTGCCATTCTCATCCAAGGACATTTCGAGAACCTCATATTTTGATTCTTCTGTCATTCCTTCTTTTAATCCAATATATGAAACATACGGATCTGTAGATATTAGGTGGGAAAACACTTTAAATTCGTCGAATTGCTTCTGCAGTTCTGAAATTGATGTGTCAATAGCTCGTGTACATACTTTTCGGAACATATCTGATTCATTTTGAACACCAGCTAAACTTGTTTTGCCACTATAAATAGTCGTGCAACCAAGATATGAAAGTTTGAAAGAAGACATATTCTTTTTGAATATGCTATATTTTTCATTGGAATCAGGCTTCTCTGGTTCAACCCATAAATTGGAATAAAAATGATCTGCCACATCTTTATTCCAATCCAATCTAAACAGATATGACGTCACATATACTTTGAATCCTACTACTAAATCATTAAGTTGAACTCCTGATGTATAAAGTGTTCCCGCAACTGCGGAAGCTCCGGGAATAAAGCTTGATGCAAATAACCCCGCCATCATTGCAAAACCTTGTAAATTTCTTTGAGTAGTTTTGTCGGCATATCTGATATCGTTTACAAGGATATATGTATGAGATAATAATTCTTCTCCAGCGTCCTCAAGAATGGCTTTACCACGAACAGTATTCAATGCCACGTTTATATCCAATAGACTCGCATCATATAATCCTCGTTTTTTTATCAATGTCATATCAAATCCCTGAGAAGTCGGGCTATAATTAAACCATTTCTCTACAAGCCGACCACCTATCTGATTTCTATTTAGCATATTCCATATCGCATCCTTGTAAGCGCCTTCAATTTCTTCTTTTGTAAGTTCTTTTATGATAGGCGCATTCAAAACAGTATGTTTTAAGTTATGATCATTAAATCTGTCGGGAATAGGAATGCTTTTAAACGCTTCAATAATCTCATCAGAAAACCTTTGTTCCGGATGTTTTAATATAATTGAATATAGAGATGCACGATGATATTTATCAAGATCTTCTGCAAAAAGAAGATTTTGACAGATGAGATTGATAATAGATATAATAATAAAGGCTTTGAGTTTTTCCATATTTTTAAAATTTCACAAATGCCCGTCCTACACAATCTTGACCTAGTCCAGTTTTTGATTTAAGCTTGAATTTCCATGAGTTCTTCTTACGATCAAACTGGAAAACATAAACCTTACCGCCTTTATCAACAGTGGACGTATAAACACCATTAATAAATGCGGAACCGCCAGCATCAAGTAATTTGTTATTTATTGTTTTATAGAATATGTTATTATCTTCAATTTCATTTTCTACATCATCATCCCATTCTAAAACGATATTATTACCAAGCCAAAAGTTGATAAATGCTTCTAGTTCATTAACAGAAGGTATATACCAATTTTTCCCTAATTTCTCACACCATGTAAAAACAGGAAAAGATGCTAATGCATCGTTTTTATGTGCATAATTTAA
Source organism: Muribaculaceae bacterium (assembly GCA_017889945.1). Lineage (GTDB taxonomy): Bacteria > Bacteroidota > Bacteroidia > Bacteroidales > Muribaculaceae > CAG-873. The sequence continues at coordinate 1,299 of JAGAOW010000205.1, read as the reverse complement.
AACTTGTAAAGTGTTAAATTGGCCATCTTCGCGATTTGTAAGATCCGGCAATCGCTTAGAGTGCTTACCGCTATTACACCACGGATCGTCAACTCCTCTGTATGCCTTCACATACATAGCTTTCCCATGAGTACCCGTATCGTCTGTCTCAAATACTATAGCTTTATGTCCGTCGATCTCTATAATATCTCCTGGGTTATAAAACTGAGCTTGTGCACTAATGGATATAGCGCACAAGCTTAATAAAATGGATAAGAATCTATTCATTAGAATTTATGTATTGCACGCGATCCAAGATATTTCCCATGAGTTTTAGACATTTCAAATGTTTTTGCATCTGGTGTGCCAAATGGAGATGTTTGGAAGAATGCGCCTGTATATACCTTGCCTTTATTTGCTTCTGTAGAAGTCAACATACTGTATGGCATATTTCCACCCATCGGGAGCTTTGTATTTCCATAAAGACTTTCTCCTCCATTATCCTTAATAATTTTATCAAATGCCTCCATATTAGAAACGCTATATTTTCCCACAGAACCATTCATAGCCGTTATAATAGCATTCATCTCCTCAAGAGCAGGAGCATACCAACCGGCACCTTTATTCCTGCACCACTCGAAAAATGGGAATTTGTCCCATGTTTGACCGTTGTCTGAAAGATATCTTTCTATGACAGCCATATTCTTTTCTCCATCGTCTTCGTAAAATGCATCAGTAAGGAATTTAGCCTTTTTGTCGTTATACCACTTACCACTGAATTTGTCCAATGACATGATTAAACCATGTTGACCGCTATTGTCAACTTTAACAACAATACCTTTGATACCATCATTGTTGTAGATGTCGCCAACCTTATACTGAGCATTAGCAACAGCACACCCAAGGATAGCGATGATAATCATTAAAACATGTTTCATCTTAGTTTATATTTAATTATTATTAATCCAAAATATATTTGTTTTTTCTTTTTGATTTTACAAAATGCGACTTATATTAGCGTGCAGCGTCAATATATCTAATCTTTAAATGCTACAGAATTTTTATATTATTCTTGCTCTTCAAAGATATAATCATCTTAATGACTATTTTAAGGTAAGGGTGTATGAATTACTATCCATTAAATGATGGTTTACTTGAGTTTAACCTCAAGCCTCTCTTGAATATAGATACTTATCTAAACGCAAATCTACGAAAAACCTTTGATATATAGAGCATCCACAATAATATTTTCTATCATTTGTTCGATTAAATGGGATTACGCAGGTTCAACTGGCAAGTGCAAAATTAGCGATTTGTTTG
>JAGAOW010000204.1 GCA_017889945.1 Muribaculaceae bacterium | reverse complement strand
CGTTTACTTAAAAATATTGTCATGAATACGCACAAAAAATTACGCACGATCATCAAAAATCGTGCGTAATTTCGTGCGTAAATTTTGTAAATCGCTGATTACCAGCGTTGATTGCGGAGAGGACGAGATTCGAACTCGTGGACAGGATTGCACCCGTCGTCGGTTTAGCAAACCGGTGGTTTCAGCCACTCACCCACCTCTCCTTACGATTAGGGTTTTCGCTAACGTGGTGCAAAGTTAGCCATTGTTTTCGAAACTACAAATTTTCGACGCACAATTTCGAAATTATTTACATTTGCAGCCCTCGACGGAGTGAAAATCAATCAGACCGGGCATAGGTGTTTTCAAAACTGTGCCGATACGCAGCCCGCAAGCCTCGGCGGCAATCTTCAGCTGTGGCTGAAAATGATAGGCTATCGAGCCTACAAAGCCAAGCGGCAGCCGGGTTGCGGCTTCATATTGCATAACGTTGCGGACGAAGAAGGAGCGGAAGGAGTCGACGACGAGTTTGCTTACTGCCGGATTGTCGATATTTTCAGAGAGGAAGGGAGTGACCGACGCCAGGAAACGGTTGGCGGCGGGCTCTTTGTAAACACGGCGGATAATCGTCAGTCGGTCAAGTTCATACTGCGAAAGGAATTTGTCGCATAAGTCCGGCGGCAACTGACGCTTGAGCACATCGCCGATCAGCTGTCGCCCGAGGACTGCACCCGAGCCTTCGTCGCCGAGAATATAGCCGAGCGGCGAAACATTGTCGACAATATTGACGCCGTCATAATAACATGAATTTGAGCCCGTTCCGAGTATTGCGGCGACGCCTTCCTCACGGCCGCAAAGCGCGCGGGCGGCTGCCAGCAAATCGGAGTGAACCTCGACATTGCGTGCCGACGGCAAGTTGGCACGAATAGCACGGGTAACATTGCCGCAAACTTCATCGCTCAGGCAGCCCGCGCCGTAGAAATAGACGCTGTCGACAGGATAAGACGATATCTGAGGCACAAGTTCGTCGGCGATGCGCTGACGGATTTCCTCTTCGGTAAGCATCACGGCGTTGATGCCGGTAGTGAAAATCTGCTTCTGCAGTCGGCCGTTGTCGACGACACACCAGTCGATTTTGGTGCTTCCGCAATCTGCGATAAGTATCATAATTTGATATATATTTTTTTCTTATACAAGGGATAACCGATACACCAGTGGAGCATCACGAAAAGCACCGCAAACAGCGCCGAAGCCATAGCCATGTCGCCGCAGCAGACAGGCAACAGACAGAACTGATAAACGAACTGGCGTATGCAAATCACGCCGCCTTCGGCTGCGCTCCAGGGGAATTTGGTAAGGCCGACAATAAGAGCAAGGACGGCGCTGAGGCAGTAGAGGAAGAGCGGATTGACACCGAACACCTCAAAGAAACGTCCCCAGCGGCGATAGCCCTTTATGTCGATAATCCAAATCAACAGAGCGAGTAATGACGAAGCCAGACCGCAAGTGGTCAGCACAAAGGTCGGCGACCATATTTTCTTGTTGATAGGCAGGCCGTAGTTGAGCAGGAAGCCGGCGAAGGTCAGAACCGCGCCGACGATAAAGAGTTTGCAGATGCGGTCTTCGTTGCGGCGGTTGGCAACAATCAGTCCGCCGCAAAGGAAGCCGATAAGCATGTGGGCAACCGAAGGCAGTGTGCTCAGGAAGCCCTCGGGGTCGAATTTGAGCTGAACGCCGTCGACATAATCGGTGTACATGTGGGCATCGCCGAGCACAGCGCGGTCGACGACAGCGATGACATTGCGGTCGGCAAATTCAAAGCCATGTCCAGCCACAAGTATAACTGCATAGGCGACAAGCATCGCCGCCACTATCCATTTGAGAGCTTTACGACTGAAAATCACGCCGAGCAGCGAGCCGACACCGTAGCATAGGGCAAGACGGGGCAGGACGCCGAGAATGCGGATATGGTCGAAGGTCATCACTGATTCCCAAAGCTCGGCACCGTTGTAGACGCCGCGCAGGAACATCGAGAACCAAGTCAGGAACAAGCCGACGAGGAAAATCAGCGCCGTGCGTTTCAATATCTTCCACACGACAGGCCATGTGCATTTGAAGTCGTACTTACGCAGCGACATATAGGCGGAGACGCCCATGATAAACATGAAAAACGGGAACACCAGGTCGGTAGGTGTCAGGCCGTTCCAGCTCGCATGTCTGAGCGGAGCATAAATTTCGTCCCAGCCGCCGGGATTGTTTACAAGAATCATGCCGGCAATCGTGATGCCGCGCATTACATCGAGAGCAAGAAGCCTCTTTGGTCGTTCAGTCTGATTTGCAGTCATTATTGGTTATTTCTTTGGTATTGTACAGCGATCAACAAGGTAAGCGATTGATTTGTAAGGCACACCGCTGTTGGTAGTCAGTCCTATTTCGCAAGTGCGCGAATTCGAGTAGCCTTCGACAACGCCGGCAGCTTCAAGTTCGGGACGGAGCTTGCGCAGTCCCCATGCATTCAGTTCGGGATGCGTGAAGCCTTTGTCTCCGGCGAAGCCGCAGCATCCGACTTCGGCCGGAACGGTTACAGAGGTCGCACACATCGAGGCAAGGGCGACAATTTTGTCGGCGAGCCCCATCAGGCGCGACGAACATGTGACGTGAACAGCGATTGAAATATCCTCACGTCTGAATTCAAGATGCGGCGCAAGGTAATCGAAGATAAACTCCGCCGGCTCATGCAGTTTCAGCGACTTGATATGCTGCCGCATACGGTGGAGACAGGGGCTTTGGTCACACATAACGGGATAGCGACCGTTCTCGGAAGCCTTCAGCAGAGCAGCTTCGAGTTCGGCAGTCTTGCGGTCGGCCACGTCAGGCATGCCCTTGCTTTCCCAAATCATGCCGCAGCAAAGCGAGTCGATAGCTTCGGGGTAGATGACCTCATAGCCGGCTTTGCGGCAGAGCGAGGTCATCACTTCGACCAAGGGACGCAAATCGCGGTCCTTCTCAGGCGTCACGCCCATGGTGCGGTTGATGCACGACGGGAAATAGACCACCTTGCGGCAGCCGTCGGCCGGCTCGGCGGTATGAGGATATTTAAAACGGTAAGGCTTAGGCAACGAGGCTGTCCACAGAGGCATATCCAGACTGTGAAGTACTCGGCCGAGACTGTTGACGGCCGACGGCCCTATCACACTTCTGACAGCCGAAGCCGCGCCGAGCGCCAGTCGCAGCCCGCTTTCGACACCGCCGAGATGGTTTGCGGCCCAATTGCCCGTTTTGTAAAAAATTGAATTCGAAAGAGTTTCAAGTCTGCGTAGATCGTGGGTAAGATCAGCAGTGTTGATTTTCATCGGACACGAAGTGCTGCAAAGGCCATCGCCGGCACATGTCTCGTTGCCATAGTAACGATAGGCTTTGGTCAGACGCTCCAGACGCTGATTGTCCTCGCCTGTTTTTTGCAGACGTGATATTTCGCGGCGCACCACTATGCGCTGACGCGCCGAAAGAGTCAAGCCGCAACTTACGCAATTGACCTCGCAGAAGCCGCATTCGATGCAACGGTCGACGTGAGGGTCGGTCAGCGGCAGCGGTTTGAGATTCTTGATAAAACACTCCGGGTCGTCGTTGAATATCACTCCGCGGTTGAGAATGCACTCCGGGTCAAACGCGTGCTTGATGCGGCGCATAAGATTCCAGGCTTTGTCGCCCCACTCTTTTCTCACAAACGGAGCCATGTTGCGGCCTGTGCCGTGTTCGGCTTTGAGCGAACCGTCAAAACGATCGACCACAAGTTCCTCAATTTTTTCCATCAGATGACGGTAGCGGTCGATTTCGGCCGGGGTATCAAACGCCTGGGCAATGACAAAGTGATAGTTGCCTTCAAGCGCATGGCCATAGATGCATGCATCGTCGTAGCCGCACTCGCGCAGCAGACTGACAAGCGCCACAGTCGCCTCAGGCAAATCGTCGATATGGAAAGCGATATCCTCGATAAGCGCCGTAGTGCCCAGAGGGCGAGTTCCGCCTACAGCCGGGAACACGCCCGAACGGATGTTCCACCAACGCGATGTCACAGCCGGGTCGGACGAAAATTCAGCCTTGCGGAACAGTCTGAACGGCTTGAGCGTCTCAACGGTCCGGGCTATATTGCTCTGCAGTTCGGCTTCGCTATCGGCTCTTGTCTCGACAAGCAGGGCTGTCAGGCCTGTGCCTGTTGTATCGTCGACCGATGCAAGCGACTTGCTGTCGAGCAGCTCGCAGCTATAAACCGACGCCGAACGGCGCATGGCGACAACCGCTCGGCAGGCTTCGGCCATGTCGTCGAAATACAGCATAGCCGATGCGGTCAGGGGATAGAGATGTGAGGTGTTGACCGTCACAGAGCTCATGAACGCCAGCGTGCCCTCGCTGCCCACCATAAGATGGGCGATGATGTCGAAGGGGTCGTCATAAGCGACAAAGGGCCGCAGGTTTAGGCCGGTAACGTTTTTAATCGAATATTTGAATTTTATGCGTTCGGTCAGCTCGGCATCGGCTCTGATTTCATCGCGGATGGCTGCGATTTCGTCAATCAGACCGGCATGAGAACGGGCAAAGGCAATCCGCGAGTCTTTGTCGGCAGTGTCAAGCAGTGTGCCGTCGGCAAGAATAATCCTTATAGATTTCAGCACCCGGTCGCTGTTGGCATGAACGCCACAACTCATGCCCGAAGCATTGTTCATCACAATGCCACCGACCATGGAGGAGTTTTTCGATGCCGGATCTGGGCCGAATGTGCGGCCATAAGGCGCGAGCAGTTCGCAGGCGCGTTTGCCGATGACACCCGGACCGAAAGTGGCGCAGCTGCCGTCGTCGCTGATGCTGTAATGCTCCCAGTGCTTGCCTGCGACTATCAGAATTGAATCCGTGACAGACTGCCCCGAAAGACTTGTGCCGGCTGCGCGGAATGTGACCGGTAATCCGAGACGCGAGGCGGCAGCTACCAGTCGCCGCACTTCGTCTTCAGATTTCGAACGTACAACTATTTTAGGCAGAAGGCGGTAGAAACCGGCGTCAATGCCCCATGCCAAGAGGCGCAAATCGTCGGTATAGACTCTGTCGGCATCGACAAAAGTCTTTATTTCATCAAGATAACACTGACAAAGCGACTCCATAACAATCAGTTATTAATCAAATGCTCCTGAGATAGCTTCTTCGACACTTTCAGGCTCTTCGACAAAAAGGTTGCCGCCTTCGCAGAGGTCCAGATCAGCCGGGAACTCGAAGCGCGACGACTGACTGTAAGGCAGAGTGCTGTCGGCGAAGACTTTTGAAATATATTTGCCGAAAATCGGGAGCGCCATCGCCGCGCCCTGACCCTGAGCCATGTTGTTGAAGTGGATATATCGCTCTTCGCCGCCGACCCATGCGCCTGACACAAGGTCGGGAGTGAAGCTCATAAACCATCCGTCGGCGTTGAAGTTGGTCGTTCCTGTCTTGCCGCCGATCTGCGCAGTCAGGTTGTAAGGCGCACGGCGCAGACGGTTGCCCGTGCCGGAGTCGACCACATTGAGCAGCATCGACAGAATCTTATAGTAACCCTTCTCTGTGATGACTTCAGTCTGAGTAGGCGTGAATTCAGAAATGATGTTGCCGTTTGAATCGGCTATGGCCGTTACAAACATCGGATCGACGCGCATGCCCTTGTTGGCAAAGGCGCTGTAGGCCGTAACCATCTCTTTGACCGACACCTCACAAGGACCGAGACACAGCGAAATCACTGCCGGAAGCGAATTGGTAATGCCATAGCTATGCATGCGCTTAACCAGCTCGGCCGGACTCAGCTGAGCCATCAGACGAGCCGAAATCCAGTTGTTGGAGTTGGTCAATGCCCAACGCAAATCGACCATCTCGCCCTCGCGGGCATGTCCGTCGTTTCGTGGCGACCACGGACGGCCGTTTTCGTCATAGAACGTAGGCTGCTCGTTGAGCATCTCGTCGCAAGGAGTGAAATCCGACTCCATGGCGTAGGTATACAGGAAGGGTTTCACTGTCGAACCAATCTGACGGCGGCCTGTCGAAACCATGTCATACTGAAAGAAGCGGAAGTCAGGACCGCCGACATAGGCCTTTACATGGCCCGTGCGCGGATCCATCGACATAAAACCGGTGCGCAGGAAGCTCTTGGTGTAGAGTATCGAGTCAAGCGGAGTCATTACCGTATCGATCGGGCCGTCATAGCTGAACACCGACATCTCGACCGGATTGTCAAACTGGCTGCGGATTTCGTCCTCGCTCAGACCGGCCACCTTGCCGACACGATGACGCTCTGACTGGCGTATGGCGGCGTTGATAAGGCTGCGGCGGGTTTCGGCCGTGAGTTCGGCCGGATTCGACGTGTAAGGAGCTGTCGGCGAACGACGTTTCTCGGCAAAGAATTGTTTTTGGAGCGAGCGCATATGCTCGGCGACCGCCTGCTCGGCATACGACTGCATGCGTGAGTCGATGGTCGAATAGAAGCGCAGACCGTCGTTGTAGATGTCATATTTTGTGCCGTCGGGACGCGGATTTTTTTCAACCCAGCCATAGAGCGGATTGGTCTCCCACGCAATCGAATCGTCGACATATTTCTGATGATCCCACGACGGATAAGCCGCCGGAAACGGGCGCTTGGCCGTCAGATAGCGACGCAACTCTTCACGGAAATACGGCGCCAGACCCTCTTTGTGGTCGACGCGGTGGAAGTCGAGTTTGAGCGGAAGCGCCGATATGGAATCAAATTCGGCCTGCGACAACATGCCTGCTTTGCGCATCTGGTCGAGGACAACGTTGCGGCGTGCGCGCGTGCGGTCGGGATGACGGACAGGATTGAAATGCGATGGATTCTGAACCATGCCTATAAGCGTGGCGGCCTCCTCGATGTTGAGATCCGACGCGTCTTTGTTGAAATAGACCTTGGCGGCCGACTTGATGCCGACGGCGTTATAGAGGAAGTCAAACTGGTTGAGATACATTTTCAGTATCTCCTCTTTCGAGTAGAAACGCTCGAGCTTGATGGCAATCATCCATTCGATGGGCTTCTGCATGGCGCGCGACAGCATGCCGTCGCTTGGCGGTGTATAAAGCTGCTTGGCAAGCTGTTGTGTGATGGTCGAACCTCCGCCGGCATTGCGGTTGCCCATAAGCAACGTCTTAAACGCCACGCGGGCCAAAGCCTTTACGTCGATGCCCGAGTGAGATTCGAAGCGAGCATCTTCAGTAGCAATCAGTGCGTCGACCACGGCCGGCGAAATCTCTTCAAAATCGGCATAGACACGATTGCCCGTGTTTCTGAAATATCGGCCGAGTTCCTTTCCGTCGGCCGAATAGATTACCGATGCGAATTTATCCTGAGGATTTTTAAGTTCTTCAACCGGCGGCATATATCCGACGAGGCCGTTATAAGCCATGATGAAGAATATCGTCGCGAAGACGACGAACATGGCAAAGGCGAGCCACATCCATTTTATGATTTTCGACGTGCGGCGACGGCGCGCCTCAGTCTTTTTATTTTCATTATCCGTTGCCATATAACTGTCACTTAATGATTAATCGGCGGCAAGGCCATAAAAGTGCGCCACGCGCGCTTTTGTTTAAAGATTAAGCACAAAGTTAACTCATATCTTCGTCATTTGCAATAGCCGAAGTCGCGGCTGACGCGGCCGACGTTTGCAAAAGGCTAAGACCCCGTTCCCCAATATTTGTTAACGCCGGGGCGGTCAAGCGTCGCGCAGATTTGTTCGCGCAGTGAGGGAGCAATGCGGTTGCATTGTGACCGAAACAAGCGGACGCAGATGCATGACGATTGGCCGAGGAGATGGTAACTTATGCCACGGACAGCTGAGAATACAAATATCAGTGATGAATTGGATATGGTGTTTAATTAGACAAACCGCAACATAAACATTGCATATGCGACCCTGGCGTTAACAAATATTGGGGAACGGGGTCTAAAACACGGAAACGCTGCCGATGCGGATTGCATGGCAGCGTTTCTGTTTAGAGTAGTCTGTATATTTCCTCTGCTTTATTTGAGAGCGTCTTTGACGGCCTCGTTGGGCATCATTTCTTCTTTAAATACATAAGCGCCTGTCTTGGGCGATTTGACCATTTTGATAACCTTGCTGTAGGTGCGGCCTTCGCCTTTCTGCAGTGATGCGACGGTTTTCTTTGCCATATCTCAGTATCTTATTTGATTTCTTTGTGTACAGTTACTCGCTTAAGGATAGGATTGTATTTCTTAAGCTCAAGTCTCTCGGTTGTATTCTTACGGTTCTTGGTTGTGATATAACGCGATGTGCCGGGCATACCACTTGCCTTGTGTTCGGTGCATTCGAGGATGACCTGCACACGATTACCTTTTGCTTTCTTTGCCATCTTCTTAGAATCCTATGAATTTAATATCGTTATCGTTTAAGAACCCCTCTGCATAGGCCTTGTTGATTGCTGCGTCAAGACCGAGTTTGTTGATTGTGCGGAGTCCGGCGGCTGAAATAGTCAGGCTGACCCAGATGCCCTGCTCTACCCAATAGAATTTCTTTGTGAAGAGGTTTGCGTTGAATTTGCGCTTGGTGCGACGCTTTGAGTGTGACACATTGTTGCCAACCATCGCTTTTTTACCGGTAATTTGACAAATCTTTGACATGGCTGTTTTACTGGTGGTTTATCTTTTCTGTTTCTTAATTTTATTATCGGTGTCTGTGTGCGCATCGCAGGTCTCATATCATCCTGCCGGTGCATCTTTCCGACGGACTTTCAAGGAGCGCCCACAAAACAGAGTGCAAAGTAACTACATTTTTGTGATTCTACCAAATTTTTCAAAAACATTTTTCATCACAACCAATTAAATACTCGCCAAATAGGCTCGCCGTCGCGCATCGGTCAGCTCTGCCGCCACACAGCTCATACTACACATATAAATATATAATGTCGTCCGAATTTACAGTTTACATGATGTCCAATCAGAAAATTTTCGTACTTTTGCACGTTATTTACTCTCAGAATGGAAACTAAATATATTTTCGTCACAGGAGGAGTTGTGTCCTCGCTCGGCAAAGGAATCATTTCTTCTTCACTCGCCTGCCTGCTTAAAGCTCGCGGCTATCGCGTCACAATCCAGAAATTCGACCCTTACATCAACATCGACCCGGGAACTCTTAACCCCTACGAGCACGGCGAATGTTACGTCACTGTCGACGGACATGAAGCCGACCTCGACCTCGGTCACTACGAACGCTTCACAAATGTGCGGACGACTCGCGCCAACAATGTCACGACCGGTCGCATCTATCAGAGCGTAATCGACAAGGAGCGTCACGGCGACTACCTCGGCAAGACCGTCCAGATTGTGCCTCACATCACAGACGAAATCAAACGCAACGTCAAGCTGCTCGGCAACACCGGCAATTTTGACTATATCATAACCGAAATCGGCGGCACTGTCGGCGACATCGAGTCGCTTCCCTACCTCGAAAGCGTCCGTCAGCTCCGTTGGGAACTCGGCACCAACAGCCTCTGCATCCACCTGACATATGTGCCTTACATCGCTGCTGCAAAAGAGCTTAAAACCAAGCCGACACAGCATTCGGTCAAGCAGCTTCAGGAGGTCGGCATCCAGCCCGACATCCTCGTTCTGCGTACCGAGAAACACATCTCGACCGAAATGCGCAAGAAAATCGCTCTTTTCTGCAACGTCGCACCCGACTCGGTCATCCAGTCGATCGACGTAAACAGCATCTACAAAGTGCCTATCAAAATGCACGAACAGCACCTCGACGAAATCGTCCTCCGCAAGACCGGTGTCACTCCCGAAGGCGAACCGCACATGGAGCCGTGGCTCAACTTCCTCGACAAGATGGACCGCGCCACCGAAACCGTCAACATCGGTCTCGTCGGCAAATATGTCGAGCTGCAGGACGCTTACAAATCAATCAACGAAGCGCTTTTTCAGGCTGCGACTTACGCCGACCGCAAACTCAACCTCGTATATATCCATTCAGAGAAACTTACCGAAGTCGACGTCGACCAGAAACTCTCAGGTCTCGACGGCGTAATCATAGCCCCGGGCTTCGGCCAGCGTGGCATCGAAGGCAAATTTGTGGCCCTCAAATGGTGTCGCGAACACGATGTGCCCACATTCGGCATCTGCCTCGGTATGCAGTGCATGGTCATCGAATTCGCCCGCAATGTGCTCGGCCTGACCGATGCCAACTCGACTGAAATGGACCACTCGACTCCCTATAATGTCATCGACCTGATGGAAGAACAGAAATCCATCTCCAACATGGGAGGCACCATGCGTCTCGGCGCATTCGACTGCACACTCCGCCCCGGTAGCAAAGCAGCTCAGGCCTACGGCAAGACCGACATCAGCGAACGCCATCGCCACCGCTTCGAATTCAACAACGAATATCGCGACCGTTTCGAAGCCGCAGGCATGCAGTGTGTCGGCGAAAACCCCGCCACTCATCTGGTCGAAGTTGTCGAAATACCCGAAAAACGCTGGTTCATCGGCACACAGTATCATCCCGAATATTCAAGCACAGTGCTTTCGCCCAACCCTATATTCCTCAGCTTCATAAACGCAGCCATCGAATATCACAGCGAAAAAGCCAAAGCATAACTCAATACCACACAACTTAACAACGATTTCAAACGTAAGAAATGGATAAAAACACCGTTTTAGGACTCGTCCTGATGGCAGCATGCCTCTTCGGCTTCATGTACTGCAACAAACCCTCCGAGGAGGAAATCGCACGTCAAAAAGCCAAGCAAGAGCAACTCGCAGCCCAACAGCAGACAGCCGCCGAAACAGCCGTAATAACCCTTACCGACTCCGTATCCGGCGCCGACGCTGCCGGTCTGATCACAGCCGTCAGAATTTCCGGCACGGAAAACAACGGCTCATTTACCCTCGAAAACAGCAAGGTCAGCCTCACGGCCGACAGCTCGACCGTCAACGGCACAATCAAGGCCGGCAACACCGAAATCGCAGTCAGCGACATGCTCGCCAACCGCTTCGGCAACCTCTCGCCCGAACAGCGTGCCGAAGCCATAGCCAACATGCGCTCGGTCATCGCCGACGCCCAGAAATACAAAAGCTTCGCACGCCATCTCAGCGGCTCTAACGACACAATCACAATCGACAACGAGCTGATGCGTGTCACTTTCGCCACCCGCGGCGGCATCGTCAGTCAGGTCGAACTCAAGGATTACAACACCGAGCTTACCGAACCCGCGTCCCACATACATCTTTTCAATCCAGAAACCGACGGCTACGGCTTCATCATGACAACAGCCGACCAGCGCTTCGACACCCGCGAGTTCAATTTCAACCCGACACTCGTCAACGACTCTACAGTCCTGATGTCGCTCGACCTCGGCAACGGAGCAATGTGGGGAATTCGCTACACCGTCCACCACTCGAAATACCTCGTCAAGATGGACATCGTCCAAAAAGGCATCGACGCCATTCTCCCGGCAAGCACTTCGACAATCGACATCGACTGGCATCAGAAGATGGCCCGCAACGAGAAAGGCCGCACATTCGAGGAGCGCAACAGTGCCATACATTATAAATTTATAGGCGACGGTCCCGACGACCTCAGTTCGACCGGCAACGACAGCGAGCAGCTCAACGGCCGCATCAAGTGGGTCGCTTTCAAAAACCAGTTCTTCTCGAGCGTACTCATCGCCGACGACTACCTCGCCACCGCCGACCTCACATCTACCGAAATCAAGAGCGACCGCTATCTCAAGGACATGTCGATGAAATCATCGATTCCCTATACCATCGCCGACGGCACTCCGACGGGCTTCTACTTCTACTTCGGCCCTAACGACTACCCGCTGCTTTCGAGCATTGACGACGAAATCGGCGTCGACGAAGGTCTGTCGCTCACTCGCCTCGTTCCGCTTGGCTGGGGCTTGTTCCGCTGGATCAACCAGTTCATCGTCATCCCCGTGTTCTCCTTCCTCGGCGGCTTCATCTCAAACTACGGCATTATCATCCTCCTGCTCACGATTTTCATCAAAATCATCCTCTTCCCCTTTACCTTCAAAAGCTTCAAGTCGCAGGCCCGCATGCGCGTCCTCGCTCCCGAGATAAAGGAAATCAACGACAAATATCCCGGTCAGGAAAACGCCCTCAAACGTCAGCAGGAAACCATGGCCCTCTACAGCCGCGCAGGCGCAAGTCCCTTCTCAGGCTGTCTCCCGATGTTGCTGCAGATGCCGGTGCTCATCGCCATGTTCTCCTTCTTCCCCTCGGCCATCGAGCTTCGCGGACAGTCGTTCCTCTGGGCCCACGACCTGTCAGCGCCTGACTTCATCTTCGCTCTGCCGTTCAAAATTCCCTTCTACGGCGACCACGTCAGCCTTTTCTGTCTGATGATGACCGTTGTCAACATCATCTACACCCGCATCAACATGCAGAACCAGCCCGGAGGCTCTTCAATGCCCGGCATGAAATGGATGATGTATCTGATGCCCGTCATGTTCCTCTTCTTCTTCAACGACTACGCGTCGGGCCTGAGCTACTACTACTTCCTCTCGCTGCTCATCACTATCGTCCAGACTTGGATTTTCCGCAAAGTCATCGACGAAAAGAAAGTCCGCGCCGAAATGCTCGCCAACGCCAAAAAGCCCCGCAAAAAGAGCGGTTTCATGGCCCGTCTCGAAGAAGCACAGCGTCAGCAGCAGGCTGCGCTCCGCCAGCAACAGAAATCAGGCAAAAACCGCCGTTAATCGTCATTAGCGGCATAATCGTCAACAGCAACAATTCGATAATAGCTGCATAATCAAAAAAACACGAGCCGGCTCGCCTTTCAGCGAGTCGGCTCGGTTTTTTACTCTTTTCGGCTGTTAGAGTCCGTTATCAAACAACATTCAATTAAGAAAAAAAGAGTTGTCTCACGACAACTCTTTTTCATTAAACCTTTATCTTAATCTAATACTAT
>JAGAOW010000203.1 GCA_017889945.1 Muribaculaceae bacterium | reverse complement strand
TGGAAGAAACTGTTGATGTTCTTCGCAGCTGCTGCGGTATACTGGTTCTGGAACAGACGGGCGGTCGTATAAAGAACGCGTGCGTCGGGATTGTGTTCCTTGATTCGAATACCGATAGCCTGTATCAGGTGAGTCTTTCCTACACCGGACGGACCGAATACAAACAGGGGGTTGAATGTCTTGATTGACGGATTGTCGCCGATAGACTCGCCGATAGAGCAGGCAATCTTGTTGCAGTCGCTGAGACAGTAGTTCTCGAAAGTGTATCGCGAGTTGAGCTGCGGATCGAAATTGCTGCACGAAGGTTCGTGGAACGGATTTGCCGCAGGCGAGTTGCGCTGGTCAAGAATGGTAGCCGAAGGGCGGCTGCTTCGCTGTACGTTGAGCGTCGAGGGATCGCCGGGTATGACAGGAACACGGTAATATATTTCTACACCATCGCCGTATACTTTTTTTACGCCCGAACGAATGAGCTTCTGATATCGGTCCTCAAGTTGGTCGTAGAAGAACTGCGACTTAACCTCCAGCACGAGGCGTCCGTCGGCATAGCTCTCGGAGCGTATGTCGCGAAACCATGTGTTGAATTGCTCGGGTGTGATGTTTTCTTTGATAAATTCACAGCAACGAGCCCAAAGTTCCTGGTGATTGGAGGTCATACAATAAGGAATGAACTAATTGTTTTACATTGCAAAATTCAGATTATTTTTCTGAAAAAACAAACCGCATTTTGTTTGGAAAAATTGAAAATTGTGCAAGTGCGTAGTTAGCAATTGTTTAAAGTCGGAGGTTGTTTTAGGGTGCTTATGAAGCGGCTTTTGGCTTGTGGACTTTGTATGTCAGCCTTTTATAAAGCGATTGCTATTTTAATATATTTTATTAATTCGCGTGCTTCATGCCCGCAGGGAAGCCTCATTCTTTGTTTATGAGAGTATTTTTCAAGAAAACGTCTATTTAGAATGATTCTAAATAGACGTCTCGATATGCTGTAAGTAGGTTGTCAGAGCAGTTTGATGCTGATATAGCGTTTCGGATTCTTTTTCACGTCGACAAGAAGAGAGTCGAGCGATCCGATTGCTGAATTGATGCTGTTGTAGAGCGCCGGATCCTGCGTAAGCTTACCGATAGTCGAGTTCGGATTGTTGAGTTCGTCGGATAGGGCGTGAAGATTGGCAATTGTAGCCTGCAGGTCGTAGACAAGGCTGTCAAGAGGAATTTCGCGCAGTGCGCCGCTTACCTGAGCAAGGTCGCCGGTTATGGTGTCTACGTTCTCTGTGATGCTCTTCACATCGGCAGCTACAGGACCGAGCTGGGCGAGAGTCCTGTTGAGCGAGCGGAGCGATGCTTCGAGCTGCATGGTGATTCCGTCGAAACGGTTGATAGATGTAGTAAGCGATGGATTAGCGGCGAGTTTGTTGAGGCTCGACATGAGTGTGTCGGTCTTTGCCATGATGTTGCCTACAGAGGGCAGAACATTCTCCGACAGGGTAGTCATGAGTCCTCCGTTGACTTTGCCGGCAATAGTGTCGCCTATCTGGCAGTAGCTGCCTGTGTTTTCGGCAAGAGTAAGGGCGAGTGATGCTGTGCCGAGGAAGTCGGCTACAATATTTGCCTGCGATCCTTTGGGGAGTTTGAGAGCCTTGTCGATGCTGAATTCAACCACAACGTTGCCGGGGTTCTCAAAATCGTAATTGATGTTGCGGACAACGCCAATCTTATATCCGTTCAGTGTCACCGGTGCCGAAGTAGTCAGACCGAGTGTTTCGTGATATGAGGCATAATAGTAGTTGGATGCCTTGAAAAGGTTTATGCCCTTCAGGTAGTTGATGCCGAAGAAGAGTATTACAAGTGCCAGAATGACGAGTAAGCCGATGCTTGCTTCTTTTCTTAGTATTTTTTTCATAGACTGATAATTTTCTGAATTATTTAACGGGAGTGGCAGTTGCCGTCCGCGGATGTTTCTTACGGTAATCTCCTACAGCCGAAGCGAGAGCCTCTGCACATTTCTGTCGACCGCTTTCGCTGGCGAGGAATTGTTCTGCCTCTTTATTGCAGATGAAATCGAGCTCCACAAGTACCGACGGCATTCTCGTCGCCCAAAGGACAAGGAATCCTGCCTGACGCACTCCTTTGTCGGCGCGTCCGGCATGACCGGTCAGTTCATTCTGGGCAAGCTGCGCCATCTCGATGCTCTGTGCGACGTGGCGGTTCTGAGTGAGTTCGAATATTATATAGGATTCCGATGAGTTGGGGTCAAATCCCTGATAAGACTCCGATGAGTCCTCCTCAAGCTCAATTACGGAGTTCTCGCGCATTGCCACCGCGAGGTTGGCGTCGTTCTTGTGAAGTCCGACAGTATAGACCGACGCTCCGTGGACAAGTGCCCTTCCTTTCGCCTTTCGGTCAAGCGAATTGACGTGAACGGAAACGAAAAGATTGGCACCGGCGTCATTAGCAATTGCAGCGCGCCGGTCAAGGGGAATAAAAGTATCGTCGTCGCGGGTCAATATAGTCTTTATGCTGTCGCCGTAATTCTTTTTAATAAGTTCGCGCGTGCGCAGGACAACATCGAGTGTAATGTCCTTCTCGCGGGAGATGTTACCGCGGCACCCGTGGTCATGTCCTCCATGACCGGCGTCGAGCACCAGTGTGAAAGGCTGCTGCTTCCCAGCGGTTTCTGCGGCAGTGGCACGCTGAGGCGGCAGCATCAGAATGAATGCTGCGGCGACAAGGGCAATATCGAGAATTCTCTTAAACATTTTTGCAAGTGCAAATTTAGCACTTTTTTCTGCTATAATACTGGTGAGAAAGTCGAAAAAACAATCCCGGAAGCAATAAAACACAAAAACGCGCAGAACTTTTGGCTATGAAAGGGGTTGATGATTGAAATAGTAATTCTTTCGGTATTTGCATGGCGATATACCATAGCGACGTGAAAAAAGGCGGTGGAAGTAGGGTATGCTTGCAAATCCACAGTCGTAAGCGATGTCACATGCCGGGTCTGTCGTTGATGTAAGCAGAAGCGCTGCTTTTTCAAGTCTCAGTGAATTTATATACCCGGTGAATGTCTGACCTGTATGCTTTTTGACAAATTTGCATAAGGCTGACTTGTTCATTTTCATATATGCGGCAGTTTCTTCCAAACCGATGTTTCTATAAAAATTGCATTCGCAAT
>JAGAOW010000202.1 GCA_017889945.1 Muribaculaceae bacterium | reverse complement strand
CGCTCCTCTCTCCCTCTCGCAACAAGCCGCGGAGCGTGCGCAGTTGCGCCTGACGCCAGCCCGTGCAACTCTCATCAAAAGCGTCCACCCCGCCCTATCCAATCAAGTTTAATCTCGCTTAATCCCGTTTAATCACGATTAATCCCTAATTCCTCTGCCTCCCAGTCGTCTGACCTGTCCGACTCGTCCTTCATCAACTCAGTTACTTCTGCCTCCGAACCTTCGGTCTCGTCCTTTTTTCTTCTTTTCGCGATTATTTTCAAAAATAATTGCGAAAATATTTGCACGAAATAAAAATGTGCATTATCTTTGCATTGTGAAAATCACACAGCGCAATGCAATGCACGGAGAGAGGTAGGCGATTGCTACAACGTGAATGATTTCGATTAAAAGACGATTGACCAAAAAGAAAAAGCATGGCGGGCTTTTTCAGCGTGAAGGAGAACAGCGGACTCAATCAGTCTTTTAGAGAATGTTTAGAGTGACTCAAAGAGAAGAGTCATGATTAGCGTTTATGAATAGAAGTGGGAAACTTTCATAACTCAGCAATCAAAATCGAACATTCCATTAATCGAGATCAACCCTCGCCCCAACAATCCCCCTTGCTCAGTGCGTCTTTCACACAACAATAATAATTATAACCTTAAAAATTAGTACCTATGCTCTTACCACCAACAATGCTACTTCAGCCGCCGAACCATCGGCAACCCCCTTCCTCTATGCGACTTTTAGCCGTGCCGCTCCTGTCGTCCGAAAAGTCCGATCCGTCCGACTCGTCTTACCCTCTTCCTCTATGCGACTTTTAGCCGTGCCGCTCCTGTCGTCCGAAAAGTCCGATTCGTCCTACTGGTCCGACTCGTCTGACTTCCTACCCCCCTCGTAGACGCGACTTTCGCCGGCGCGAACCGCTGTCTCAGTCATCACTACCCTGACAAAGCCGGCATATAGTTTGTCATATCGGTTTATTTGTCGTAAATTTGCGGATATTATTTTTCTTGCATTTTTATTCTGACAAAATGAAACCCACACTACTCGTACTTGCAGCTGGCATGGGCAGCCGTTACGGCGGTCTTAAGCAGCTCGACGGCGTCGGTCCTTCCGGCGAAACAATTAAGGACTACTCTGTCTTCGATGCCAAACGTGCCGGCTTCGGCAAAGTCGTTTTTGTAATCAGACACGATTTTGAACAGGCATTCCGTGAAAAAGTCCTCAGCAAATATCAGGACTCCATTCCCGTCGAAGTCGTATTTCAGAGCATTGACGCCCTCCCCGAAGGCTACACAGTTCCCGAAGGTCGCGAAAAACCATGGGGTACAAACCACGCCATTATGATGGCTGCCGACGTCATCAACGAGCCATTTGCCGTCATCAACGCCGACGACTTCTATAGCCGCGACGCATTCGAAGTCATAGGCCGCTGGCTCTCAAGCGACGAGCGCAAGCCCGGCGAATATTGCATGGTCGGTTTCCGTGTCGGAAACACTATGACCGAGAACGGTTCGGTTTCTCGTGGTGTATGCACAACCGTCGACGGTCGTCTGACAAAAGTTGTCGAACGTCGCGCAATCAGTTTCGATCCCGAACACCGCATTACCTTCGTCGACGAATACGACAACGACGCAGTCAAATATCTTGAGCCCGAAATTCCCGTCTCGATGAACTTTTGGGGTCTGATGCCCGACTACTTCGACTTGTCAAAGCGTGAATTTAACCGCTTCCTCGACAAATATATCGACACGCCCAAAAGCGAATTCTTCATTCCCTCGGTTATCGACAAACTCATCCGCAACGGCGAAGCCACCGTCGACGTACTCGACACAGATGCCCGTTGGTTCGGCGTCACATATCCCCAGGATCGCCAGAACGTCGTCGACCGTCTCGCCGAACTCCACCGTCAGGGCGTTTACCCCGAACGACTTTTCTAACAACTTGCCGCTCTAAATGGATTTCAAGCTAACAGCAACCGCTCCCGGATGTTCGGCCCGTGCAGGTGTCATTACCACCGACCATGGTCAGATTCAGACCCCTATCTTCATGCCCGTAGGAACTCTCGGCTCAGTCAAGGGAGTCCACATCCACGAGCTCCGCGACGACATTAAAGCTCAGATTATCCTCGGCAACACATACCACCTATACCTCCGGCCCGGTACAGACATCATACGCCGCGCCGGAGGTCTTCACAAATTCAACGGCTGGGACAAACCTATTCTGACCGACAGCGGCGGCTTTCAGGTCTTCTCGCTCAGCGACAACCGCAAACTGACTGCCGAAGGCGCACACTTTCGCAGCCATATCGACGGCTCGAAGCACTTGTTTACTCCCGAAAACGTCGTTGACATACAGCGCATTATCGGCTCAGACATCATGATGGCGCTCGACGAGTGCCCTCCCGGCACAGCCGAGCGGTCTTATGCCCGCAAATCGCTCGACCTAACCAAACACTGGCTCGAACGCGGCTGGAAACACTTCACGGAGACAGAACCGCTCCACGGCCATTCACAAGCATATTTCCCTATAGTTCAGGGAGTCACATACCCCGACTTGCGCCGCGAATCCGCCGAATTTGTCGCCTCACTCGGAGCTGACGGAAACGCCATCGGAGGCTTGGCCGTCGGCGAACCTGCCGAAGTGATGTACGACATGATTGATGTCGTCAACGAAGTCCTCCCCGCCGACAAACCTCGCTACCTGATGGGGGTCGGCACTCCCGCCAACATCCTCGAGGCCATCGATCGCGGAGTCGACATGTTCGACTGCGTCATGCCCACGCGCAACGGACGCAACGGCATGATTTTCACACCCGACGGCACAATGAATATGCGCAACCAGAAGTGGGCCGACGACTTCTCCCCGCTCCAGCCCGACGGCCCGAGCTACGTCGACCGCGTATATACCAAAGCCTACGTCCGCCATCTCTTTATCGCACAGGAACTTCTCGCCATGCAGATAGCCTCAATCCACAACCTCGCCTTCTACCTCTGGCTCGTCGGCGAAGCACGCCGACACATCATCGAAGGAGACTTCCACAGCTGGAAAACAGAAATGGTCCAGCGCCTCATGCGACGCCTTTGACCCCATAACCCGACAGACAGATGTTCAAAATCCTTGACCGATACATCATCCGCAAATTTCTTGGCACATACATATTTGCCATCGCTCTGCTGCTGGCTATCGTCATCATGTTTGACATCAACGAGAAGCTCGACTCCTTCCTCAAAGCCCCGCTGAAGGCGACCATCGTCGACTATTTCGTCAACTTCCTTCCATACTTCGCCAACCAGTTCTCTCCGCTCTTTACCTTCATCGCCGTCATCTTCTTCACATCCAAACTTGCCGGCAACAGCGAAATTATAGCCATGCTCTCCACAGGCATGAGCTACCGCCGTCTGCTCCGACCCTACCTCTTCTCAGCCTTGATCATCGCAACCGCCACTTATACCCTCGACGCATACATCATCCCTCCCGCCAACGTCAAACGAATCAACTACACAAACACTTACGTCAAGAACAAGCGCGTCGACGACGGTTCCAACATCATGCTGATGATTGCTCCCGGGCAGATTGCATACATGAGCCGCTACGACAACATATCCAAAATCGGCACTCGCTTCTCCCTCGAGTCGTTCGACGCCGACAAGCATCTCACCTCTCGTCTCACAGCCCAGACCATCAAGTGGGACACCCTCTACAACTGGCAAATCAGCGACTATGTCATCCGTGACTTCCGCGACAACCGCGAATTCATCACGAAGGGTTCACGCCTCGACACAATAATTCCCTTCGAGCCGCGCGACTTCCTGATAGCCGTCAACGACCACGAAAAAATGACCACCCCCGCGCTCTCCGACTATATCAACCGTCAGAAATCGCGCGGCGTGGGAAACATCAAGTCATTTGAAGTTGAATATCAGCGCCGCTACGCCATGACCGCGGCCGCATTCATCCTGACCGTGATCGGCATGGCTCTGTCCTCGCGCAAAGTCAAAGGTGGACTGGGCGTTAACATCGGTGTCGGACTGGTGCTCAGCTTCAGCTACATTCTGTTCATGACCGTCACACAGACCTTTGCCATCTCAGGCCTCACCTCTCCGATGATTGCGATGTGGATACCAAATTTAATCTACGCCATCATCGCCATCATCCTCTACCGACGCGTCAGCAAAGCCTGAAACCAAGCTCCGGATACAACACTATTCAGACAATTAGGATATTCTGAAAATTAGAATTTTCAGATAGTGAGAATATTGGGGCAATAAAAATTTTTAGGAAACAGACGCAGGTCCTACTTGCGGTAGCCCTCGCGGTATTTGCTTTCGTCAGCATCGGCAAGTATGCTCAGGTAAGACGCATAGCGCGATGCGGCGATGCGGCTGTCCTCGACCGCATCCATCACAGCGCAACCGGGCTCGCAAGTGTGAGTGCAGTTACCAAAACGGCTTTCCTTTGACAGCTTGAATATCTCCGGGAAGAAAT
>JAGAOW010000201.1 GCA_017889945.1 Muribaculaceae bacterium | reverse complement strand
GGTGGCGCGGGTGCGACACACCGTCCCGGCGGCTATGGCTCGGGTAGCACTGTGACAAACCGTCCCGGAAATATGGGCCGCGGCCGTTATGGCTACGGAACTACTCCCTCGGCCACACCTTCACGTCCGGGCAATTATACACCCTCGACAGGCAACGGAAGCCATAACAACAGCCAGTCGACAAGCCGTCCGGGCAACATGGGTCGCGGACGCAGCAACTACAACAGCACGAACAACGACGGTTACCGTCAGTCGTCACGTCCGAGCTACAATAACAGCTATACCCCTAACTATAATCATAACTCCGGAAGTCATAATTCGGGCAGCTTCAGCCCCGACAGAGGACGCGGAGGCTATTCGGGCTCTCACGGCACGATGGGCGGCGGTTCGTCGCGCGGCGGAGGTGGTGGCCGCGGCCGCAGATAACAACGGCGCGGTGTATCGGCCCGCCATTACATAACTAACATACTCAACTCTAACACATACTGAGATATGAAAAGAATAATCATCCCTGCATTGCTCGCTGCTCTTCCGGCGATAGCATCGGCTCAAAGTACGGTCGATGTCTACACATTGTCGCAAAGCGAGCTGAAAGGCACAGCGCGTTTCATGTCGATGGGCGGCGCATTCACTGCTCTCGGCGGCGATCTGTCGACACTCAATCAGAACCCTGCAGGTGTCGGCATATATCGCGGAAGCGAAATCGGCGCTACGCTCGACTTAAATTTCCGCTCATATGAAACCGCGACTCCATACGGCAAGTCGAAAGACACTCAGACCAAAGCCTTCTGTAACAACTTCGGTTATGTGGGCACTACTTACATAGGCTCAGGCCTCAAATCGCTCTCATGGGGCGTTTCCTACGGCAGAGTGGCTTCTTTCGACCGTCTGACCAACGGATACAACAATCCGACATCGACTTCGCTGACCAACTATATCGCTTCGTTCAGCGGCGGTCAGGCTCCGGGCGACCTTGCTTTTTCGAAGGATTATAATCCTTATCTGCAGTCGGATTGCGACTGGCTGAGCATCCTTGCCTACAACAGCATGATGATTAACGACCGTCCGGGCGCAGCAAATCAGTATCAGGGCCTGTATCAGAACGGTACGGTCGGCGATGCTCAATATCTGGTGCGTGAACGCGGCCATGTCGACGAATATAATTTCGACGTCGGCGGCAATATCAACGATGTGGTCTACTGGGGCATCGGCTTCGGTGTGACCGATATCGATTATACCCGCGAATCAAACTACAGCGAGAGCATGGAGAATGCGCGCATCTACAACGGCGATAATGCTCCGACTGTAACAGGCGATGCAGGCTTCGAGCTCTACAACCGCAAACGCATCACGGGCAACGGATGGAATTTCAAGGCCGGTCTTATCGTGAAGCCTATTCCTGAACTTCGTCTCGGTTTTGCAGTCCACACCCCGACGTGGTACAGCCTCTCGCACGGCTATGACGCCGAGGTCGACTACAGCTATTTCAACCCGGCAGTTGACGAATCGGAACACAATCCGCTTGCCGGCAACGAATACACCGAGTGGGCATCGTTTGACTCGCGTATGCGCACACCGTGGCGTCTGATGTTCGGTGCGGCTGTCGTCATAGGCAATCAGGCAATAGTCAGCGTCGACTACGAGCGTCAGGCCTACAACGCCATGCATCTCAAATATCAGACCGGCTACTATTACAATGACTTCGCTGACGATGTCGATGTCAACAACAATATCAAGGACGTGTTCCAGGGTTCGAATATCGTGCGTGTCGGTGTCGAATATCGCGTGACTCCTCAGTTCAGCCTCCGTGCCGGATATAACGCGCAGACCTGTAATGTCAAGAGCGCGGCTGTCGACGGCAATGTCGAAGTGCTCACTTCAGGCACAGACCCGAGCTTCTCGCTCGACAGCAAGCTGACACAGTATATCACTTTCGGCGCAGGCTACAAATACAAAGGATGGTATTTCGACGCAGCCTATGTCCACAAAAACCGTGAGAGTGTGTTCCGCGCATATACCAACTACGACGGCAATATCGCTCCTAAAGCCACTGTGACTGACAATATTAATTCGTTCGTGCTCTCTGTCGGATATAAATTCTGAGAGTAGTTCGTAAAATTATTTGTAACTTTATAGCCGGAAGCAGCTCCGAAAGGCAACAGCTGTTTCCGGCTTCTGTTTATGACCGACATCTCGACCGCATCTGACCGCATAGACCTCGACAACCCGGAGTTCCGCACAGTGTTGACTCTTATCAGTGACACCAACCGTTCGATATTTCTTACGGGTAAAGCCGGCACGGGCAAGTCGACATTTCTGCGCTATCTGACGGCCAACTGCCCGAAGAAATATGTTGTGCTCGCGCCTACGGGCATTGCGGCGGTAAATGTCGGCGGACAGACGCTTCACTCTTTTTTCAAACTTCCGTTTAAGCCGCTGATGCCCGACGACCCCGAGTTCTCGTCGGACCGGCGTCTGAAGGCGAGAATGAAATACAGTCGCCGGACAGTGAAGCTCCTCAAGGAGATAGAGCTGATAATCATCGACGAGATTTCGATGGTCCGCGCCGATACGATTGATTTCATCGACCGCCTGTTGCGTAGCTATACAGGCAACAAGCGTCAGCCCTTCGGCGGCAAACAGCTCTTGCTCGTCGGCGATGTGTTTCAGCTTGAACCGGTGGTCACTGCCGATATGCGCGAGATACTTAAACGCTGCTACAAAGCTCCTTATTTTTTCAACGCCATGGCCTTCGACCAAGTGAGCCTGCTCTCGGTCGAGCTGACCAAGGTCTACCGTCAGCGTGAGTCGGATTTTGTGGCCATGCTTGACCGAATCCGCATGGGCAGCCCGACGGCCGAGGATATGCGACGCATAAACTCGCGAGTGATGAAGCGTGCGGATGAGGTTTACGACGAGGCCGAGATGAGAATGACTATCGCCACGCGCCGCGAGATGGTCGACCATATCAATCAGTCGCGTCTCGATGCGCTGAAGACTCCCGAGCGTGTCTATGTCGGCAAGGTCAGCGGCGATTTTCCCGAAAATGCCTATCCTACAGATATCGAGTTGACCCTCAAGGAGGGAGCGCAGATAGTTTTTGTCAAAAACGATCCCGAACACCGTTGGGTCAACGGCACTATCGGGCGTGTGGCCGAAGCCACTGATGACGAGATAAGCGTGGAACTTGAAAACGGCGAGCGTCACAGTCTTGACCTTGAGCGCTGGGACAATGTGCGTTACCGTTACGACGAGAAGACTCACAAGGTTTCGGAGGAGGTTCTCGGTTCGTTTATCCAGTTCCCGGTCAAACTCGCATGGGCCTTGACCATACATAAAAGTCAGGGACTTACGTTCCGCAATGTGACCATCGATGTCGGGCGCGGAGCTTTTACGGGAGGGCAGAGCTATGTGGCGCTGAGCCGCTGCACATCGCTTGAGGGCATTAAGCTGTTGAGCACCATCAACGAGCGCGATATCTTCGTCAGTCCTGTGATACAGCGTTTCAGCCGGCAGTTTAACGACCGTCGCATAATCGATGATGCTATCGCTTCGGCCCGCGCAGACGGAGACTATCGTGCGGCGCTTGAGTTTGTCGGCAAAGGCGATTTCCGCCGTGCAGTAGCGCCGTTTTGCGAGGCCGTCACGCTGCGTAATGAGTTGCACCGGCCTGAAATCGTGCGGCTTATTTCGCGTAAATTGGGAGCAATCGACGAACTTAAACACACCATCGAAGAGCTTAAGGCCGAAATGGCTACATATCGTATGCGCCTGCGTCAGTTATCTGACGAATATGTCGAGATGGGCGATTATTGCCGTCGCGACGGTTGGGATTTGGGAGCTGCCGTGTCTAACTACGACCGCGCGCTAAGCATCTGCAGCGACAACGTCGACGCTATGACAGGCAAGGCCAAGGCCCTTTTTGACATGAACGATGCCGACGGCGCGATTTCACTGCTCGAGCAGGCCACACAAATTGCGCCCTACGACTATCGGCCGCCTTACGAGTTGGGAAAATTCTTTTTATCGTGCGACGACTTGTCGAATGCCCTGGACCGCTTGCTGATTGCGCTCGACCGTAACGAAAATGTGCCTGCGGTTCACGACACCCTTGCTGAACTCTACAATCATATCGAAGACCAACGCTCAGCTACCATGCATCGCACAATCGCCATCCGCCTCCGCTCCAAAAAGAAAAAGTAACTGACTATTTATTGCCGCTTCTGAAAATTTTTTCGCGGTGGTATTCAAGATAATTGAGGCGCTTGTCGTTAAGGAATGCATTGTCAAGCCTGTGTCCCGAAAGATAGTTCTTCATGTCATCGTCAAGGGTGGGAGAGGGCTTGATACTGCCGTCGTCTTCGAAAGTTATATAGCCTAAATCGAAGAGCGAATCGATGTTTTTGCTCAGCAGCAGACCGTTGTTGACATCGAACTGCGAGTCGTCGTTTTCGTCGCAGTGACTGTATGGCTTTATATGGCTGGCAATCAGCACCGGATGGCTCAATTTTTCGACCATGCACTTGGCTTTGACGGAATTGTAATGGCTGATGCTTTCCTGACACAATTCTGACTTGAAAATGCTTTGAAGATAGGGGTCGCGGGTTTTCCTGACTTTCTCTGCCTCAGTATTGTCGTCATCGCCCGAAAAGTAAATTGTCGTGCCGCGGACTGTGAGATTGTCGAGGCTGTTTAGCAGCGTCCTGAGGTGGCGGACCTGATTGTATTTGCGCTTGAAAAAATTGTTTTTCTCAGCTTTATCGTAATAATCCTGCAACTCTTTGGCTGTCAGATAACCTTTTGGAAAATCATCGGTGTTGACCGTCATCAAGGCGATTAACTCTTTCTGAGTCAGTTTGCCGACCTCTTCGAGAGTTTTTATCAGAAAATTAATCTGACGGCTATCCGATGCGACCGGCTTGGTCATCGAATTGTCGAAGTTGGCATATTTGTAAACGATTTTTGAAAGCACACTTTTGCGTTTGTCTTTGTCGCGTGCATTCAAAAATTCAATTGTTTCATTATTATATCCTGCCAACAAGGGCTTAAGAAAACCGAGTTTTACAAATTGGTTAATAGCCTTTCTTGCAGATACAGAGTCTATATCGTCTAACTCGCTGACCCGTCGTTGCATTTCAGCATAATCTTTCTGTGAGTAAGGTTTGTCTCCGCGTTCATTAAGATAATTGACGCAGGTGCTCAATGCCTCAGTAGCAGTTTCGCCTGTCAGGTCGGTATATGCGGCCGTGTATTTCCAATACCGGTCGTAGATTTTTTTGTTTTTACTCATGGCTTTTTGGTTGCAACAAAAACGTATTCGATATCTTTCTGTTTCTTTTCTTTGCCTGTAAGCCTGTAGGCATAGGGCATTTCGTGGACGATTATTTCATCGGCATATCTGCCTATTATTTCAAGTATTTCGTCCTTTGACGGTTTGGAGCGGCTGTTATAGCTCAGCATCCAGTACTTGAAATTGCCAAGATTGCTGAACAGATGGTCAAATAGTGAAGCAATTGTTTTTTTATCGGTAAAATTGTTTTCAAATGGAGTTGCCGGTATGCCTGAAACATAGGAGTCGAGCAAGCCGTAAAAGGCGAAGTAGTCATTCATCGTTCCGGCATAAGGTGGATCCATGTATATGACATCGGCCTTGACAGACTTAATAACTTCAAACACATCGGTGTTGAAAGCTTTGTTTTCTTTGCCGTTGTCAAAGACGGCATTGTTATATTGTGCGAGATTCTCTTCAAAGTGTGTGCGGAACGGCTGATTGTGATATGCTCTGCGGCGGCCGTAATGGAGATAGCTGAATCCCTCGTCGCGCAACTGTTTGATTTTGTCCCATTTTATCGAAAAACGTGAGTACGGCATTTTTCGAATCATTGCACGGCGCATCAGAATAAGTGCGAGCGAACGTTTGTAATCAGATGGGAGTCTGTCGATATTTCTTCTTATGATGTCGAGTTCGTGACATTCATTTTCGAAATAGAATTGATTGGAGAAATTGTCGGTCATAAAACCGTGACTGGGAGTGTCATCACAGGATATGCCTTCAAAAATGATATCGACGTCGTCTGCAGTCAGTGTTTCCGATTGATTTTCAATCAAGGCTTTGCCAATGTGATAGTTGATTTTCATTATATCGTTGGCGAAAACCTGCATACCCATCTGTTTTGCCTTGTAGGCTATAGAGCAACCTCCTGAGAATGCATCGAGAAGCGAATGTGCATCGTCGGGAATTAGACCGGATATCCAGTCAGCGATTTTCTCTTTGTTGCCGATGTAGTTGATTTTAGGGTAGGTCATCGGTCTAACATTTTTCTGACGGCACAGGCAATTGCTTTGGCGAGCAACGGAGGTACGGAGTTCCCTACCATCTGTTGCTGTTTGATGCGCCCGCCGAGGAAAACGAAGTTGTCGGGAAAAGACTGTAACGCAGCCAGTTCGCGCACGGTAAGAGCGCGGTTTTGCGAATAGTGAAAAACTTTACGCATATCGCCGGTAATGCAAACTGAGGGTTTGTTGCTGTCGTAGCGTATATATTTACGAATGTCGCCTTTTTTCGGGCGTATATCCTCAGGAATGTCCTCTCTCGAGCCGCCGTCGGCAACGTACGACATTTTTTCAAGCATCTGCGGGCTGTGGACCATAGCCGTATGGTTAGGCACATCCGATGCTTCTCCGCTGCGGAGAGGCGGGTAATGGTCTATGGCTTCACGAACGGTCATAGGGCGACCTGAAAGTTTTGCGGGGAAAAATATTTTGCAAGGCTTGCTGTGGCTGGTCCGTTGTCCGATGAAAAGAACGCGATTGCGGAATTGGGGCACTCCGTAGTCGGCTGCGCATACAATTTTTGCTTCAACTTTATAGCCCAAAGCTTCAAAGCTACTTATAATCTCATCGCGAGTTGTGCCGTCGAGACGGGTGTATAGACGTGCGACATTTTCCATAACGAAACATGCGGGCTCTGTCAGTCGAACGATACGGACAAACTCATTGAACAGATTATTGCGCGGGTCGTCGAGGAAACGTCGACCAATGTTGCCTGCCATACTGAAACCTTGACAAGGCGGACCACCAATGACTACGTCGACTTGACGGCCTCTGATCAGTTGCTTGACCTCATCGTCAGTAAGGAGAGCGATATCGCGCTGAATCAGATTGTGTTCGGGAAAGTTGTGGGAATAAGTCCGGCATATTTCCGCATCAATGTCGATGGCGAACAGATTGCTGAAACCGGCGGCATCAAAACCGAGCGAAAAACCTCCCGCCCCGGAAAATAAATCAATATATGTCGGTTTTTTGGTTTTCATGCACTGTTCGGGCAGTAAAACGGAAATATTGTTATTGAATGCAAAGTTAGTGTTTTTTTTGAAGCGGCTCTTAACATTTCTGTTAAAGGATGGGGAGATATGGAAAATTGTCTGAAATATTGCTAAAAATCAGGGAATTATGTGTCGGGAGGTGTTATACATGTAGCTCCGTCATCGGAGTGGATTATATATATGTGAATGTTGTAATCTCTTTCTAAGCTATTCTATATTATGATTATGGGTTCAAAATCATTTCAGAGCAAGTTGCTCGAAATTCAAAACAATATGTTGAATTTCGCTTATACACTGACAGCGAACCGTGACGATGCCTATGATTTGCTTCAGGATACGACACTAAAGGTGCTTGACAATGAAGAAAAATATGTTGACAATGTTAATTTTAAAGGCTGGGTATTCACGATAATGCGAAATCTGTTTATAAACAACTACCGCAAGGCTTCGCGCAAGGCGACTGTTTCAGACCAAAGTGAAGATAAATATCTGCTTAACTTGCCGCAGGATTCGGGTTATGAGACGCCTGACGGGTCGATGGCCGTTCAGGAGATTCATCGTGTTATCAATTCGTTCAGCGATGACTACCGTGTGCCGTTTTCGATGCATCTTCAGGGATATAAGTATGCCGAAATTGCAGAGGAGACAGGGTTGCCCTTGGGAACAGTCAAGAGCCGGATCTATTTTGCCCGACAGCGTTTGCAGACAGAGTTGCAGGAATTCAGGATGTAACAATCCGCAAACCGCTTATTCGGCAGACGAGCGCGGCGGCAGGTCGCGAGCGCCCTTGATGCCTTTGTCGCGCATATCCTCGGCAATGCTGCGTATGCCTCCGCGACCTTCGAGCCTGACCATGGCCGAGTCGTAGGAGCGACGGGCCGAGTCGAGACTGCTTTTGATTTTGTTGAGGTCGGCGATGAAGTTGGCGAGTTTGTCGAGCATTCTGGCGCCGAGATCCGCGATTTCTACGGCATTGCGATTCTGTTTGTCCTGACGCCACATTTGTTCTACAAGTTTGACTACTGAAACCAGGTGGGTAGGGGAGACGATGATGACACGGCTGTCGAAGGCTGTCTGCCAGAGGGTGTCGTCGAGCTGCATGGCGGCGAGATATGCGCCTTCGTGGGGAATGAACATCATCACGAAGTCGGCGTTGTTGCCGTCGAGCAGGTCCTGATAGTTTTTGCGTTTGAGTTCAGCGACGTGTTTGCGGACCGATGCTACATGGGCTTCGCCGCAGGCACGCGCGGCAGCGCGGTCTGTAGCGTTGAGCATTTTGATGTAGTCGGTCAGCGAGACCTTTGAGTCTACGACGATGTTGCGCTTGCCCGGACAGGTAATGACGATGTCTGGACGGACTCTGCTATCCTGATCGTCAACGGTTTTCTGAACAAAGTAGTCCTGACCGCGCAGAAGTCCCGAGCGCTCGAGGATGTTTTCGAGCACCATTTCTCCCCATGCGCCCTGAACGCTTGTGTTTCCTCGCAGGGCTTCGCCGAGACGGCGGGTCTCGTCGCCGATAGTGCGGTTAAGGCTGAACAATTCGCGAAGCTGCTGGTCGAGCATCGCGCGTTTTTCGGCTTCTTTGCCGTAGGCATCGGTGTAGGCCCGGCGGAAGTTGTCGAGATTTTCTTTCATCGGTGCGAGCAATTCGGCTATCTGTGAGCGGCTTTGCTCAGTGAGTGTCTGAGAGTTTCGGCGGAGAGCCTCGGCGGCGAGGGCTGAAAAGCGGTCGCGTTCCGAATTGTCGTCCTTGAGCATCTGCTGTTGCAGAAGAGTGAGACGCTCGTCGGCAACAGCTTTTTCGACAGTCAGCTTGCGATTGTCGGCCGAGAGCCTGCGGTTATGCTTCAAAATGAATATGATTGCAGCCGCAGCAGCTACAAAAGCTCCAGAGAGAAGGGAAATGATAATATTGGTCATAATGATACAAAGATAATCAATATATAAATAAAAACAGGCCATGTCTCGCGACATTGCCTGTTCTTTGGGGAATTTATTTCTCCCTTGTGGGATGTTAAGGGAGAAAACGGGATTTGGGTAATTTATAAAGGTTATTTATTCTGCATTTTCGTTGAGGATTTCGAGCATCTTGATGGCTGACACCGGAATGCGAGTGCCAGGACCAAAGATTGCAGCGACTCCTGCTTTGTAGAGGAAGTCGTAGTCCTGAGCGGGGATAACGCCGCCTGCAGTTACCATGATGTCCTCACGGCCGAGTTTGCGAAGTTCTTCGATAACCTGTGGGATGAGGGTTTTGTGGCCTGCGGCAAGCGAAGAAACGCCGAGGATGTGGACGTCGTTTTCGACAGCCTGACGTGCAGCTTCGGCCGGAGTCTGGAAGAGGGGACCCATGTCGACGTCGAAGCCACAGTCGGCATAGCCGGTAGCAACGACTTTGGCACCACGGTCGTGACCGTCCTGGCCCATTTTAGCAATCATGATACGAGGCTGACGGCCTTCGCGTTTTGCAAATTCCTCGCACATCTGCTGAGCGCGGATGAAATCGGGGTCTGATTTAGTTTCGCTTGAATACACGCCTGAAATTGTTCTGATT
>JAGAOW010000200.1 GCA_017889945.1 Muribaculaceae bacterium | reverse complement strand
GCTCAACGGCGCGCCCGTCTATGACGTCGACGTTACAGCCGGAAGCACAAATCTCAGCCGCGAACTCACTACCGAACACATCATCGGCCGTCTTGCTTTCCCGGGTCTCAACCCGCTGCTGCCCGTTGTAAAAGTGTCGGGCAACTCGATGTCGCCCCGCATCAACAACGGCGCTTACATCTCGATTCGTCCGATCGACAACAGCGCTCCGCTTATCTGGGGACAGATTTATGTGATTGTCCTCGAGGATTATCGCATGGTCAAGTATGTCCGTCATCATCCTGACCCCACAAAGATCGTCCTCCACAGCGAGAATCCTAATTTCGACGATATCGTTATTGACCGTGAAAGCATAGTAGGGATGTTCCTGGTGGAATCCATCCTAAACTATGAAATCGTCGGTTGATTTCCAACCACTGCCGGCATGCAGTCATGCCGGCATATGTGAAGCAGGCTGTGACGAGGCCGGCCGCGGCTGTTTAGCCGGACCGGTCTTCGCTGCCGCTGTCATTTTGCCCGACGACTTCTGCAACCCTCTGCTCAACGACTCAAAGCAGATGAGCGAACACAATCGCTACGAGTTGCGCCGAATCATCGAGCAAGAGGCTGTGGCATGGTCGGTTGCATCGGTCGATGCGGCCGAGATTGACCGTATCAACATCCTCAACGCCTCGATTCTCGCCATGCACCGCGCCCTTGATGGCTTGAAAGTGCGTCCGGGAGCTGTCATTGTCGACGGCAACCGCTTCAAGCCATATCGCGATGTGAAATGGACAACCTTTGTCAAGGGCGACGGCCGCTTTGCCAACATTGCGGCTGCTTCGGTTTTGGCAAAGACTTATCGCGACGATTTCATGACAGAGGCCGCCGGGCACTATCCGGGCTATGACTGGGAAATCAACAAAGGATATCCGACCAAGGCTCACCGCCGCGCAATCGCCGAAATAGGCACTACCCCTCTCCACCGCATGAGTTTCAGACTACTCAACCCTCAACTTCAGTTAGATTTATGAATCTTCTTTTTAGACAAGTCATTCTCTGCACATTCCTGTCCTGCGCCGCGGCAGCGATTGAAGCAGCCAACGTCACGACTTCTGCCGCCGGTCAGCTCGCTTCGCTTGTCAGCAATCCGCAGAACGAAACTTCGCTCAGAGTCAGCGGCCCTGTCAACGCTGTTGATTTTCTGTTCATTGCCCGGGAAATGCCTCGCTTGAATACACTCGACCTCGCCGGGGCGACAATCGCGGGCTGCGAGATAAGCTCAGGCTTGTCGCACACCGTTTACGCCGAGAATGTCGTTCCGCAAGCTGTCTTCGCCGGAAGCCCGGTAGCTTCGCTGTCACTTCCGCAGACCGGGAAACTTGAGATTGGCGACATGGCCTTCGCCGGATCGGCGCTGAAAACATTGACTTTAAACGACAACGTCGCCAAGGTTGGCATGGGTGCGTTCAGCTCGTGCAACGAACTCGAGCAGGCCCATATATCCAAATCGGCGCATTTCGGCTCTCACGCTTTCGCGTCGTGCAATTCGCTGACTGCAGTGTCGCTCAACGGCATTGACTCTGTCAGCGAAGCCATGTTTGCATCCTGCCCCGAACTGAAAACCGTCGGCGGCACTGAAAATCTGAAATACATAGGCCCGTCGGCCTTCGCCGCGTGTTCGGCGCTCGACACTTTTGTCTTCGGCAATTTGCTGCAGACTGTCGGCGACGGAGCTTTTTCGTCGACTGCACTCGCTGCAGCCGACCTCTCGGCATGCGACAGACTGACTTCTATCGGCGACTGGGCTTTCTCATCCTGCAAGGAACTCAGCTCTATCGCCCTGCCTGCCAAACTGAAGCATATAGGCAAAGGCGCGATCTTCGACTGCCGCTCGCTCGCCGCTGTCGACATGCCCGAAACCACAGAGACTATCGGCGACTATGCCCTCAAAGGTCTCGAGAATGTCAGTGAACTTGAAATTCCTGCCGCCACACGCCGCATAGGCACATTGGCCATGAGCGGCATGAAAGGTCTGAAAAATATCCACGCCGAAAATGTCAGCGACGTGCCCGCTCTGGGCGACGACGTGTGGGACCGACTTGCCAAAGAGGCCATCGCGCTCCACGTCGACCAAGACATGGTGTCGCGCTTTGAGGACGCTGCCCAGTGGCAGGACTTCGACATTGTCGCCGAACAGTCGTCGATAAGCGATGCGGTCGTTCCGAGCGGCGGCATATCGGCGCGGCTCGACGGAAATACTCTCCGTGTGCGGGCCGATGAAGGCTCTCTCGCGGAACTATATATATATGATATAGCCGGCCGCAGATTCTTCGGCAACGGCAATGTCGCCGCAGATCAGACTGAGGTCGACCTGTCGCAGTTTGCCGACAAAATCTTTGTAGTCTGCGCTTCGACCGACACCGGCGTGCGCATGGCAATCAAAATCGTCAGAAAATAAGCATGGGAAAGAATAAGTTGAAAAAATTTGCCGATATGGAGACCATTGATTTCGTCTTCCAGTATCCTTTTGCGCGTTTGCAGCAGGAAGGTTTCGACCTGCGCGGCAAGTGGCACAGCGACTTTTTCGGCAATTCTAATCCTATCGTGCTTGAACTCGGATGCGGCAAAGGCGAGTACACAGTCGGTCTCGCCCGGCGCTTCCCCGACAAGAATTTCATCGGCATCGACATCAAGGGCGCGCGCATGTGGACAGGCGCTTCCCAAGCCCGCGAAGCCGCGATGGGCAATGTGGCCTTTTTGCGCACTTCCATCGAGCTCATCCGCTCGTTTTTCGCACCCCGCGAAGTTGCCGAGATATGGATTACTTTCCCCGACCCGCAGATGAAGAAGGTCAGAAAACGCCTTACTTCGACACGCTTCATGGAGCTGTATCGCGGAGTGCTCG
Organism: Muribaculaceae bacterium; assembly: GCA_017889945.1. Taxonomy (GTDB): domain Bacteria; phylum Bacteroidota; class Bacteroidia; order Bacteroidales; family Muribaculaceae; genus CAG-873. The sequence continues at coordinate 7,306 of JAGAOW010000200.1, read as the reverse complement.
CCGACGGCGGACTTATACATCTCAAGACCGACAGCCCCTTCCTCTACCGCTATACCTCGCTTATGACCGCGCTCAACCGTCTGCCGGTCGAATGTCAGACCGACGACCTGTATCAGTCAGGAATTGCCGACGATATTCTCGACATCAAGACCCACTACGAGCGGCAGTGGCTGGCTCGCGGCCTATCTATAAAATACATCAAATTCAGACTGCCCGCTGAAGGTGCTCTCGACGAACCGACCGACGAAATAGAGCCTGACACTTACAGGAGCTATTCACGCGGTTATATTCAGATGCCTCAGATGATGGCGGAAACAAATCAACAATAATATGTCCGAAACTTTATACCCTAAACTCATCAGCGACGCACTCGCCACTGTGCGCTATCCCGGAACAGGCAAAAATCTCGTCGAAGCCGGCATGGTCGAGGATGACATTCGCATCGACGGCAACAAGGTCAGCTTTTCGCTCATTTTCGACAAGCCGACCGACCCGTTTATGAAATCTATTGTTAAGGCTGCCGAAACAGCCGTCCGCACCTTCGCATCCAAAGATGCCGAGGTCACGGTCAATGTCAAAACCCGCAAATCCGCACCCGAGCCTAAGGAAAATCCGCTGCCGGGCGTCAAAAACATCATCGGCATTTCGTCGGGCAAGGGCGGCGTAGGCAAATCGACTGTCGCAGCAAACCTCGCTGTGGCTCTCGCCCGTGAAGGCTATCGCGTCGGACTCCTCGACGCTGATATTTTCGGACCGTCGATTCCCAAGATGTTCGGAGTCGAGGACGAACAGCTCTATATGCACGAAGTCAACGGCGTGTCGAAAATAATTCCTGTCGAACGCTATGGCGTCAAGCTGCTGTCGATAGGTTTTCTCGTCGACCGCAACAGCCCGGTCGTGTGGCGCGGCTCTATGGCCTCGAATGCGCTCAAACAGCTAATCGAACAGGGCGACTGGGGCGAACTCGACTATTTCCTCATCGACATGCCTCCCGGCACGAGCGACATCCATCTGACTTTGGTTCAGACAATCGGCATTACCGGCGTCGTTATCGTCTCTACGCCGCAGCAGGTCGCTTTGGCCGACGCACGCAAGGGTCTGGCCATGTTTACCGACCCGAAAATCAACGTTCCCGTACTCGGCATTGTCGAGAACATGGCGTGGTTTACGCCGGAAGAGCATCCTGACGAAAAATATTATATCTTCGGCAACGGAGGCGCTGCCGAGCTGGCTCGCGAACTCAACGTCAGACTGCTGGCATGCATTCCGCTTGTCGCTTCGGTAGGCCGTCACAGCGACGACGGCACACCTGTGGCTTGCGGAGACACCATGTCGGGTCAGGCCTTCATCCATCTGGCCCATGAACTTACCGACGCTGTCGACCAACGAAATCGCGAGCTGCCTCCGACAATTAACGTCAAAGTCAAGAAATCATGAGCAAGATATTGATAATCGACGGTCCGAACCTCAACCTCCTCGGACGTCGCGAGCCGGAAATCTATGGCACTCAGACCCTTGAGCAAATCATCGACATGGTCCGCGACGAACTCCCGGACACTGATGTCGAACATTTCCAAAGCAACTCCGAAGGCGAGCTCATTGACCGCATCCAGCAGGCCGGCTTCGACAATTCTTATGCAGGCATTGTCCTCAATGCCGGAGCTTACACCCACACCTCACTGGCTTTGGCCGATGCCATTGCCGCTGTTCAGTTGCCTGTAGTCGAGGTGCATATCTCCAACATTCAGGCAAGAGAAGAGATTCGACACCGTTCGCTTATCGCTCCGGTCTGCCGCGGCTCTGTCTGCGGCTTTGGTTGGAAATCTTATCTTCTGGCCGCCAAGGCTTTGCTGTAATTTATTACTACTAAAATGGTTGACTTTACCCCGCTTGCAAGACCTATATTCGCGCCGCGCGTCAGAGCCGCACTTTCGTGGACCGGAGCGGCCGAAGCTGTGCAACGCGGACAGTTGCATTGGCTCTTGTCAGCCGCCGCAAAAACAAGCGTAGGAGAGCGTTACGGCTTTGCGTCCGCGCCTTCTTACGAAATTTTCTGCCGGACTGTGCCCGTCGTGTCCTACGAGGACATAAGGCCCGACGTGATGCGTATGGTCGCAGGCGAGAGCGATGTGCTCTGGCGCGGGCGTTGCCGTCGCTTCGCGCAGTCGTCGGGAATATCTGACGGCAAGAGCAAGTATATTCCTGTGACCGACGACGCTCTCAGCCGCAACCACTATGCCGGAGGTCGCGATGTGGTGGCCCACTATCTCAACCTCAACCCCGCGAGCCGGATTTTCGCCGGCAAGAGCTTTATACTCGGCGGCAGCTACGCAAATGAACTTAAAGGCCTTGCGCCCGGCGTAAAAGTCGGCGACCTCTCGGCCAACCTGATTGACAAAATCAATCCTATGGTCAATCTGCTGAGAGTGCCCGCAAAAGAAATAGCGTTGATGTCTGACTGGCACAAAAAGCTGCCGGCTCTGGTCAACGCTTCGCTGCATGAGAATATTACCAATATTTCGGGTGTGCCCTCGTGGTTCATGACCGTTCTGCGCGAAGTCATCAAAGAGGCCGGAGCAACGACTATCCACGACGTTTGGCCCAATCTGGAAGTATTCTTCCACGGCGGCATCTCTTTCGAACCTTACCGTCAGCAGTATGCCCGCATGACCGACGCGACAAAAATGCACTATCTCGAGACTTACAACGCCTCGGAAGGTTTCTTTGCCGTGCAGTCGTCGTGGGACTCAAAAGCCATGCTCCTGCTGCTCGACATCGGTGTTTTCTATGAATTCGTGCCGCTCGACATGGTCGGCGAACCATTTCCCGAAGCCTTGCCGGCGTGGAAAGTCGAGCCGGGACATACATATGCACTTGTCATCAGCTCGTGCAACGGCCTGTGGCGCTATGCGATTGGCGACACAGTCAAAATCGAATCGGTCGACCCGCTGAAAATCACTATCGCCGGCCGGACAAAACATTTCATCAACGCTTTCGGCGAAGAAGTGATGGTATATAACGCCGACGAGGCTCTGCGCCGTGCATGCGAGAAAACCGGCGCTTCAGTGCTCAACTATACGGCCGCCCCGGTCTATGACGACGGCGGACACCGGGGACACCATCAGTGGCTCATCGAATGGGCGACTCCGCCCGCTGATCGCCAATATTTCGTCCGCGAACTCGATGCGTCTCTGCAAGCCGTCAACTCAGACTATCCGGCCAAACGCACAGGCGACATATTCCTTAATTGTCTGACTGTCACTGATGCCGTGCCGGGGCTTTTCGACCGCTGGCTCGAAGCCACAGGCAAGCTCGGAGGCCAGCGAAAAGTGCCCCGTCTGAGCAACGACCGCAAAATTATTGATAACATGCTTGAACTCAACAGATAACTGATATATGAAAACCAAATCACTGATATTGGCGGCTATCTTCGCCGCCGCGACCGTAACCGCGTCTGCCGAAGAGGCAAAATATATATTCTACTTTATCGGCGACGGCATGGGCATGGGCCCTGTCATGACAGCCGAGACATACAACCGCGAAGTACTCAAAAACGACAAACCGCTGACCATGATGCAGTTTCCGACAGTCAGCTGGTGTATGACCTATTCGGCAAATTCGCCCGTGACCGACTCGGCCGCTGCAGGCACGGCTTTGTCTACAGGCGTAAAGACCAAAAACTCTATGCTCGGCATGAACCCCGACACAGTCGCCGTGACGTCGATAGCCAAGACCTTACACGACGCAGGCTATGGTGTAGGCATCGTCACATCCGTATCGCAGTATGACGCCACACCCGGCGCTTTCTACGCCCACGTTCCCAACCGTTCGATGCATTATGAGATCGGCTGCGATGCCGCCCGTTCGGGTTATGAATTCATAGCAGGTGCGAGCCCCGTCAAAAATGATAAACACGACCTGTCGCCGATTATGGAAGAAAACGGAGTTCAGGTCGTCTACGGCCCGGATGAAATCAAAAAAATCAATTCGCGCCGCGTCATGCTTGCTAATCCCAAAGACGAATCGGCATGGAATATCGGCTACACCATCGACTCCGTAGCCGGTCGTCTTACCCTCCCGATGATGACCGAAACCTGCCTCAATCATCTCATGAAATATTCGCCCGACGGCTTCTTCATGATGGTCGAGGGCGGCAACATCGACCACGCCCTCCACGCCAACGACGGCGGAACAGCCATCACGGAGATTATCAACTTCAACGACGCCTTGAAAATCGCCTACGACTTCTATCTGAGCCATCCCGACGAGACCTTGATTGTAGTGACCGCCGACCACGACACCGGCGGCATGGCTATGGGAAACTCAAAAATAAAATATAAAGCGCCCCTCGGGGTCTTCAGCCACCAGCGCATGTCGAAAGAAGCATTCAGCACCTATTGCCGCTCCATTGCCAATGACCGACGCATCTATACATGGGACGACATGAAAGAATATCTCCGCGAGAACTTCGGTCTCTTCAACCATATCGCCGTGTCCGCCGAGATGGAAAACCGCCTCAAAGAACTCTTCGATGCCGCAATACTCATGCGCAACAGCGATGACCAGAAGACACTTTATGCCAACTTCAACTCCTTCGCCGTCGAAGTTTTCCGCCTCATCAACGACGCCGCAGGCGTTGGCTTCACAACCCTCAGCCACACCGGCAACCCCGTCCCCGTCTTCGCCGTCGGCGTCGGCTCCTCCGCCTTCAAATCCCTCAACAACAACTCCACCCTCCCCTCCCTCATCCTCCAATCAACCAAATAACAATCTCCACAAATCATAAAAAAAGCTACCATCAGGAATTCTTGACGGTAGCTTTTTTTGTACGCTGTTGGGTTGAAGGGGAGAGGATGGAGGTATTGAGGATCGGGGGGGTGAGGATGAGGGTTTGAGGGTGGTTGGTAGGGTTAGAGGATGGGAAGTTTGAGGGTGTGGGGGCCGACGCGGACGATGTAGATGCCTTTTTGGCAGGGGATGGTGAGGCCGCGGGAGGTGATGGAGAAGTCGGCGGGAGCGGGGGCTTCTTGATAGATGAGGCGGCCGTCGGTTGTGTAGACTGCGACGCCTTGGGTGCGGTCGGGGATTCGGATGTTGCTGCCGTCGACATAGGCTATGCGGCGGCCGTCGACTGTCAGATCAGTGATGCCTGCGGGTTTGGGGGTGTACCAGCCGTTTATGATGTGGCGACGCTCGATATGTGAGGCGAGGCGGTCGAGTATCTTGCGGTCTTTAGGATTGGTCGACTTGGCAAAGTCGTAGACTCCCTGATAGCCTGAGTAGTATGAGAGGTTCATAAATTCGAATACGTCATATTCCTCAAATTTGTCGAGGTAGTCAACGAAACGCTGGTAGTATACGGGGCTTACGTCGTAAAGGCCTGTATTATGCTGGGGAATGACGTTGTGGACGGGGTCATAGCCTGAAACATAATTGCCTTCGAATTCGAGTTCGAGTCCCATCTCGTTTTCGTATGCGGTGTTGATGGCATCGTCGAGACGCGAAAGGGGCTTGTCGGTAGTGAAGAAGTAGTTTGGCTGTATATATGCCATGTCGATTCCCATTTTTTTCCAATTGTTGAAATTGGTTGCGTTGAAATATGGAATCCAATATGCGTTGAGTCCTTTTTCGTGAGCATAGTCTGTTACGGGTTTGGCCAGATCCATTTCGTAGTTGGAGGCGGCTTCGCGCAGCCAGTATATGCCATCGAGCTCAATGTTTTTGAAGGCGGCTTTCTCCCATCGTTCGAGTATTTGGTCTGTGTACCATTTCATGGCTTCGATTTTGTCGGCGGCCTTGGCAAAGTCGATTTTTTTGTCGCCGATGCTGCCCCAGTTGCCTGCATATCCGTAGGGGATGCACATCATCAGAATAACTTTGTGTTTGGATGCCGGAGCGCCGAGTTCGGGAATGAGTTCGCCAATCACGTCGTCGAGCGCCTTGCAGCCGTTGCCTGTGTCGAGTCCGAGCTGATGGTCGAGCAGTTCGCTCCACTGTTGTTTACCTGCAGGGTAGAGGTTGGCTTCTCCGAAGGTGTAGTTGATCGAATAGTCATCGTTCCAGACGTTGCCTTCGAGGAATATGAATCCGTCGAACAACCATGAACGGTGTCCGTCGGCGTAATCGTTGACCACATATGGGCGGAATAGTTCTTTTGTCCAACGTGGGCGTTGCTGGTTGCCCATCCAAATGAGGGCTGCGTCCCGGGCCAGTTCGGCTTTCACGGGCATTGACGCACACAGCACAGAAAGCAGTAGTGTAAGAATTTTAGATCGCTTCATAAGAGCATTGAAAGGGTTTAAGTGCAGTTTGCCGGTAGGGACAACTGCAATGAATCAAGATTTTTATATGACGGCGGGCGGCCTGAGATGGTCGCCCGCCGAACACCTATAATGTTAATTTATCAGGCTTTTTTAGCAACTTTGCTGCGACGAGAGTCGGTGATGTAAGCGACCGGAGCAGCAACGAAGATAGTGGCAAGTGTACCGATAATCACACCGAAGATCATAGCGAATGTGAAGCTGCGGATAGCGTCACCACCGAGGATGAAGATACACAGGAGCACAAGCAGAGTCGAGCACGAGGTCATGATTGTACGACCGAGAGTCGAGTTGATCGAGCGGTTGATAGTCGTGAAGAAGTCCTGCTTGGGATAGAGGCCGACATTTTCGCGGACACGGTCGAACACAACCACGGTATCGTTGATCTGATAACCGATGACTGTCAGGATAGCCGCGATAAAGGTCTGGTCAATTTCCATAGCGAAGGGCAGAACGCCGTAGAGCAGCGAGTAGAAACCGATGATAGAGAATGCCGTGAAGGCGACAGCGGCAAGCGCACCGAGCGAGAAGGCTACGTTGCGGAAACGCAGAAGGATGTAGAGGAACATCGCGATGAGGGCGATAGTAACTGCTATATAAGCTGCATCGCGCATGTCGTCGGCGACAGTCGGGCCAACTTTCTGCGAGCTGACAATGCCCTGAGAAGCGTCAGTGGTCGAGAATTCGACCTGCGACATGCCATCGCGAAGGTAAGGTTTGAGACCCTGGAAGAGTTTGTCGTTGATTTCTTTTTCGGTATTCTCGTTTTCGTCGGTTATCTTATAGTTGGTCGAGATGCGGACCTGATTAGAGCTTTCGATAGTGATAACCGAGAGGGCTGCACCTTCGAACTGGGGAGCGAGAGCTTCCTGAAGTTCTACGGTGTTGACGGGTTTGTCGAATTTGACAACATAGTTGCGACCACCCGAGAAGTCGATGTCATGATTGAGGCCGCGAGCAAAGAGCGAAATCACAACGATTGCCGC
>JAGAOW010000199.1 GCA_017889945.1 Muribaculaceae bacterium | reverse complement strand
TGATGCTTGCCATGTTCTCTCTCGCAGGTATCCCGCCGTTCGCAGGTTTCTTCTCGAAATTCTTCATCTTTACTTCGGCAATCAATCAGGGCTCGGTCGCAATTTATGTCCTTGTGCTGATTGCGTTGATCAACACCATCGTTTCGCTCTACTATTATCTCCTTGTAGTGAAAGCTATGTTCATCAGTGAAGATGAATGTCAGATAGCTCCCTTCCGTTCATCAGTCAGCGAACGTGTTGGTCTGTGGATTACAGTTGCCGGCATTATCGGCCTTGGCATCGCCAGCTGTGTCTACAGCCATCTGCTCGACATTGCGTCGGTTAGCTCGCTTATTTCTTACTTCGTTTAAGCTAACAATTACAACATACATCACATTATCGTTTGGTTTGGCCGCAGTTTTTCGACTGCGGCCAAACTTTTTTTCAGACCGTGTGTTTTATTTTCAGCACACCGATTGTGCACTAAGACATATGCCCTAATTAAAGTTTAATCAATGCAATAAACATTTATGAAAAAATTACTACTTGCAGCAGCTATCATGCTCGTCTCAGTCACAGCATCCGCACAGTTTTATGTAGGCGGTTCAGTTGGTCTAAATCGTAACTCGACAGACAACGAAACTGAATTCACAATCTCTCCCGAAGTCGGCTACAACATCAATTCGACTTGGTCGGCAGGCATGGGCTTCGGCTACACCTACCGTTACGATGCAGGTCTGAAGTCAAACGTTTTCCAGGTCAATCCCTATGTCCGCTACACTTATTTCCGTACAGGCAATAATCTTGTCAGCCTCTTTGTCGACGGCGGCGCCGACCTTGGCATAGGCAAGGTCTCATATGACGACGACCACAGCAAGACAGATGTTATTTTCGGCCTTGGTTTCAAGCCGGGCGTATCACTTAATCTTACTGACAATTTCAGCCTCGTCGCCCACTTCGGTTTCCTCGGCTACTACGGTGGCAACCATGCCGCACAGGATGCAGGCAATCCCGAACGTTTCGGCTTTGATTTCAGTTCAGCCAACCTCAATTTCGGCTTCTACTATACATTCTGACCCCCGACGGCTTAGTCTATCCTGAGCCAACCGAAATTCCCGATTTAGGATATAACGATCTTTCGAAGTCTCCCTCATAACCAATATTTTGTTTCTCAAGCGCTCTGGCCTGTTGGCTCGGGCGCTTGATTGTTATTGTTGGTTCGGCATTAAATGTAAATTGTCGAACCGGTTCTAAATAAAAGAAGCCGCATTCGATTGTCTCGGTGCGGCTTCAGGCTATGATGAAGTGATTATTAATTCAGTCGCCGTATTGTTTCAGTTGCCGGGTTATTTGAGAGCTTTGAGGGTTGCCTGCATTGCTTCGATTTTGGATGTCGCGTCGGCAAGTTTGTTGCGCTCGTTGGCGACGACAGCCGCAGGAGCACCGTTGACAAAACGTTCGTTCGACAATTTTTTCTCTACCGAAGCCTTGAAACCTTCGAGGTATGCGATTTCTTTTTCGAGACGGGCTATCTCCGCAGCCACATCGATGTTCGAAGTCAGCGGAATGTTGAATTCCATCGTGCCGACCATAAACGATGCCGATGCCGGGTCTTTTGCCGCATCTTCGACGATGTCCGACAGATTGGCAAGTTTCGTAATGATTGCTTTGCCGATGGCTTCGATTTTGCCTATGATGCGTAGCTCAAGAGTCTCTTTCTGGGCAATGTTCTTTTGTGCGCGGACTGCGCGTATGCCTGTAATGATTTCCTTGGCGTTATCGATAGCGGCGATGATTTGCTGATCGCATACTCCTGCTTCAGGCATCGGAGCATACATAATCGACTCTCCGTCGCGGCGCTGGGCGATGTGCTGCCAAAGCTCCTCTGTGATGAAAGGCATAAACGGGTGGAGCATTCTCAGCAGCGAGTCAAAGAAATGAATTGTAGCCTCGTAGGTCTTCGCGTCGACAGGCTTTTGATAAGCCGGCTTGACCATTTCGAGATACCACGACGAGAATTCATCCCAGAACAGGCGATATACCGCCATCAGAGCCTCGTTGAGACGGAATTTCGCAAACAGGTCCTTGACTTCGGCGAGCGTAGCGTTCATCTTGGCCTCAAACCATTTGACAGCCGTAGCCGCAACTTCGGGCTGAGCGATTTTATCGTCGACCTCCCAGCCTTTGACCAGACGGAAAGCGTTCCAGATTTTGTTACAGAAATTACGTCCCTGTTCGCATAGCTTGTCGTCATAGATGATGTCGTTGCCGGCAGGGGCGGCGAGCATCAGACCCATTCTGACGCCGTCGGCGCCATATTGTGCGATAAGGTCGAGCGGGTCGGGCGAGTTGCCGAGCGACTTCGACATCTTGCGTCCGATAGAGTCGCGGACTATACCTGTGAAATATACGTTGTTGAACGGCTGTTTGCCGACGTATTCATAACCTGCCATAATCATGCGTGCAACCCAGAAGAAGATGATGTCCGGGCCGGTAACAAGTGTGGCAGTGGGGTAGTAGTAGTTTATCTCTTCATTGTCCGGGTCGAGAATGCCGTTGAAAAGCGTTATCGGCCAGAGCCAGCTCGAGAACCATGTGTCGAGTGCATCGGGGTCTTGTTCGAGGTCAGAAGCCATCAGCGAGTCAATGCCCGAGTCGCGGCGGGCCTTGACGACAGCGTCCTCGAGAGTTTCGGCAACTACTATGCGGCGGTTTCCTTCGCCGTCGTTGTAATAGTAGGCCGGGATGCGGTGACCCCACCAAAGCTGACGGCTGATACACCAGTCCTGAATATTTTCGAGCCAGATGCGGTAGGTCGTCTTGTATTTTTCGGGCACAAAACGTATCACGTCGTCCATGACCGGCGACAGAGCAATCGACGCGAAATGCTTCATATTGATGAACCATTGCATCGACAGACGCGGCTCGATAGGAACTTTTGTGCGTTCCGACAGTCCGATTTTGTTGTCGTAGTCTTCGATTTTCTCCATCAGTCCGGCAGCCTGAAGGTCTTCTGAGATCTTCCGTCGGCAGTCGAAGCGGTCCATGCCGACATACATGCCGGCTGTTTCGCTGACCGTGCCGTCTTCGTTGAATATATCGATTGACTCGAGATTATGGTTCTTGCCGAGCATATAGTCGTTTTTGTCGTGGGCCGGAGTGACTTTCAGACAGCCCGTACCGAAGTCGATTTCGACATATCTGTCCTCGATGACCGGAATGACACGGCCGACCAGCGGCACAATGACCTTCTTGCCCTTGAGCCATGCGTTCTTGGGGTCTTTGGGGTTGATACACATTGCCGTATCGCCCATGATGGTCTCGGGACGAGTGGTGGCCACAACGGCGTATCGGCGTCCCTGACTGTCGCGGTGTACGATTTCTTCTTCCGCACCTGTCTCGCCGCTGAAATCATCGTCGGCCAGATAATAGCGGAGATAGTAGAGCTTTGTTTTTTCTTCAACGAAGAATACCTCATCGTCGCTGATGGCAGTGCGGTTCTGCGGGTCCCAGTTGACCATGCGCAGGCCGCGGTAGATAAGTCCTTTTTCGTAGAGATCGCAGAACACCTTGACCACGCTCCGGCTGCGGCATTCGTCCATAGTGAAAGCCGTACGCTCCCAGTCACACGATGCGCCGAGTTTGCGCAGCTGTGTGAGTATTATTCCGCCATGCTTGCGCGTCCAGTCCCACGCATGTTCAAGAAATTGTTCGCGTGTCAGGTCGGTCTTTTTGATGCCTTCCGAGGCAAGTTTAGCAATCACTTTTGTTTCTGTCGAAATCGACGCGTGGTCTGTGCCGGGCACCCACAGCGCATTTTTGCCTTCCATGCGGGCTCGTCTGACGAGGATATCCTGAATGGTATTGTTGAGCATATGACCCATGTGAAGCACACCTGTCACATTTGGCGGAGGTATGACTATCGTATAAGGCTCACGCTTGTCAGGAATCGAACGGAACAGCTTATGCTCCGTCCAGTAGGTATACCATTTGTCCTCTACATCCGAGGGATTGTATTTTGGGGCAAGTTCGTTCATAAAAGTCGATTGTTTATAACCATATTATTAATTAGTAGTGCAAAATTAATCATAATATCGTTAACCTTATGCGATTCCATTCCGATTTGTGTCAAAAAATACGATTCTCACTCCCCGTCGGCAAATCTTATTATCCACTTTTTAAAAATAAATTGTAATTTTGGGGAAAGAATCATCATAACTGATATGGAGCAGGAGTTTTTTTATAAGGATGAAAAGGCAAAATTGATTCCATTGTGCCGCTCGCTGTTGAGATATGGCCGCGAAGCCGTCGCAAACAGCGATTTTGCCCGTCTGAAGGCTGTTGTAAAAGCCGGCGCTGAGGCCGGCGCATATCATCGCGACCGCTTCGGCCTCAATCCCGTCTTGCGCAACATGTCGGCCGCCGAGCTGCTTTGCGAGCGACTCGGGTCCGACCGCAACATGATTGTGGCCGTGATGCTTTACAATCTCAACCGCCACGGCTTTCTGTCGCGCGAGACCATCCTGAAAGAGTGGGGCGCTGATGTTGCCAAGATTGTCGACGGCCTCAACAAGGTCTCTACGCTCTACAGCCGACATTCGCTCGTCGGCAGCGAGAATTTCCGCAATCTTCTGCTCACTTTTGCCGAAGACATCCGCGTCATCATCTTGATGATTGTCGACCGTCTCGCCCTGATGCGCGCCATCAATCATCATCCCAATCAGCAATATGTCAACGATGTAGCCTACGAGGTCAGCTACCTCTACGCGCCTCTGGCTCATCGCCTCGGACTTTATGGTATTAAATCAGAACTTGAAGATTTATCGCTTAAATACACTAACCGTGAAGTCTTTACTCAGATAGCCCACAAGCTCAACGAGACAAAGGCCAGCCGCGACGCTTATATCGCCGATTTTATCAAACCTGTTAAAGCAAAACTTGAACAAGAAGGACTTAAGTTTGAAATAAAAGGGCGCACTAAGTCGATTTCTTCTATCTGGAACAAAATGAAGAAGCAGAAAAACGACATAGAGAACATCTACGACCTTTTTGCTATCCGTATCATCCTCGATGTTCCCAAGGAAAGAGAGAAAAACGAATGCTGGCTCGCCTATTCGATTGTTACCGACATGTACCGTCCCAACCCTTCGCGACTCAAAGATTGGCTGAGCATACCCAAGAGCAATGGCTATGAGTCGCTGCACATCACGGTCTACGGCCCTGAAAACAAATGGGTCGAGGTCCAGATCCGCAGCAAGCGCATGGACGTCATTGCCGAAAAAGGTCTTGCCGCGCATTGGAAATACAAAGGCATAAAGAGCGAGGACAATCTCGACGCGTGGATGAACAATGTCCGCGACATTCTCGAGGCGGCCGAGACCGGGCCTATGGAGCTGATGAAGAACATGCGCATGGACGTCTACGACAAGGAAGTCTTTGCCTTCACACCCAAAGGCGACCTCTATCGTCTCCCCCTCGGCGCGACCCTGCTCGACTTCGCCTTCAGCATCCACACCAACATCGGCAGTCAGTGTACGGGCGGACGCGTCAACGGCAAAAATCAGAAAATCAACTACAAGCTACAGAGCGGCGACACAGTCGATATCTTTACCTCTCCCCAGCAAGTTCCCAAGCAGGATTGGCTCAACTTTGTCGTCACATCTAAGGCCCGCAACAAGATTCGCGTTGCTGTCAAGGAACAGGAGTCGCGCGTCGCCGAGTTGGGCAAAGAGCTGATGCAGCGCCGCTTCAAGAACCGCAAAATCGAACTCGACGAAGCCAAATTGTCGAAAGTCATCAAGAAACTCGGTTCAAAGACCGTGACCGAATTCTTTACCCGCATCGCCGACGGCACTCTCAACGTCAACGACGTCGTCGACACCTATCTGGCCATGGACCGTACCTCCGACGAGGTAGGGCGCATTTCGGCGAGCGAGTACATGATGCAGCCTCAGACCGCCGACGACGAAGGACGCCCCTCCGACGATGTCATTGTCATCGGCAACAACATCAAGGGCATCAACTACCGCCTTGCCAAATGCTGCAACCCGATCTACGGCGACGACGTCTTCGGCTTCATATCGTCGGAAGGAGTCATCAAGATTCACCGAAGTGACTGTCCTAACGCCGCCAACATCCGGGATAAATATCCCTACCGCCTTATCCGCACACGCTGGAGCGGCAAACTCGGCTCGCAGTTCGGCGCGACCTTGCGCATCGTCGGCAACGACGACATCGGCATCGTCACAAACATCACTTCGATAATCAACAAAGAGAAAAGCGTCAGTCTCAGGAGCATAACCGTCGATAGCAACGACGGCCTTTTTCAGGGCTATATCATCGTCGGAGTCAACGACACGACTTCGCTCAACCAGTTAATCAAAAAAATTCAAACCGTTAAAGGTGTCAAAAATGTACAACGCAGCAAATAAATTCGTCGCGGCCCTTTTCGTGGCTGCATCGCTCGCCTCATGTGGCAGCAGCAATAAAGATCAGGCCATGCAGCTCAGTGCCGCTGCCGAAAACGAACTGAAGGCCGGCAACTACGAGGCCGTGGTCGTCCTGCTCGACACGCTCGACAACCGTTATGCCTCGGAAGTCGAAGTGCGACGCTCGGCAACCAAACTCCGCACCATGGCCGTCGAAGGTCTGACTGTGCTCCGTATCGGCGTGGTCGACGACTCTCTTGCCGTGCTCAAACAGCGTCTCGACCAACTCGAATCAAAGTTTGATTATGTCGAAAATCCCGGCAAAGGTCTCGGCGGCAACTATGTCTGCAAATCAATTGCCAAACTGCGCTCCGACATCCTTCCCCGTGTCAACGACGATGGTTATTTCACTCTTTCGGTCAAAATTCCCGGACGCTCTATCGGATTTACCGACATCGTTTTCGTCGATGGGGCAGAGTCGGTGTCGACAACTCCTGTTGCTGCCGACCGTCTCGTCAAGGTCGAGAATTCTGAGATGACTGTCCTTCAGCAGGAGGACGTCGAGGGTGTGGCCGACTGGCTTGCCGCCCATCCCGCGACAAACCGCTATGAACTTGTCGGCACCAAGTCGACACTCAAAAACAAACTCACGGCCGATATGCGCGAGGCCTTTGTCACTACCTGGCAATATGCCGTGACCCGCCAGGCTTATCGCCTTGCCCTGATAGAGCGTGAGAAGCTCGAGCGCAAACTTCAGCTCTATCGCGATCAGCTCGCCAACATGATTGACCGTTGACCGCCTGCCGGATTTTTGCCAGCATATGAACGTCAGTCTGTGGATTTCTCGTAGGATGAGTACCTCGGCCTCTTCGGGTCGCGGGTTGTCGGCGGGTGCGTTTATCGCAGTCGGCGGCGTTGCGCTTGCCCTTATGATTATGGAACTGACGCTCGCCGTGGTCACGGGCTTTAAAAATCAGATTACCGAGAAGGTCACAGGCTTTGATTCTCAGATTTCTATCGGCGCGCCCTACGACTATTCGTCAGGCGCGATTGTCGATTACATACACTTCTCGCCCGCACTCGCCGAAACTATCAGGGACTTTGCTCCCGGCCACACTCCTTCGCTCGCCATGCAGATGCCGGCGATGATAAAGACCGACGACGATTTTGCAGGCATGGTCTATGTGGCCCACGACGGCAACTATGATTTCAGTTTCGAGCGCGGAAACATAGTCGAGGGCAGCTTCCCCGATTTCTCAGCTGCCGACAGCCGTAATTCTATAGTCATATCGCGCCGTACGGCCGACATGCTCGGCCTTGAGGTCGGTTCTAAAGTATATTCTTGCTTTTTTATCGACGGCAAGCTGAAGACACGCCGTCATAGCGTCGCCGCCATCTACGAGTCCAATCTCGGCGAATATGACAAAACCATCGTTTATGCCTCCCTTGCCGCATTGCAGCAGATTGCCGGCGTCGACAGCCTCAGCGGCACACGCATCGATTACAACGGCTTCGCTGTTGACCGCATCGACGAGCTTGCCGGACGTCTGCAGTCGCGTCTTACTCAGGCCGCCCACAGTGCGGAGCTTAACGAGCTCTATCCCGTGACGACCGTTCTGCAGTATGGCGCTGTCTATTTCAGTTGGCTTTCGCTGCTCGACACCAATGTCGTGGTCATTTTTATCCTTATGCTGTGCGTCGCCGGTTTCACTTTGGTTTCAAGCCTTTATATGATAGTCCTCGACCGTGTCCGTTCTATCGGCATCCTCCGGGCTGTCGGTGCATCGCGGCTTCTGGTCAGCCGTGTTTTTCTCAATATGGGCATGCGCCTTGCCCTTGTCGGCGTAGCAGTCGGCAATCTGTTCGGCATCGGTCTCGCATTGCTCCAGTCGGCATATAAGCTTGTCAGGCTCGACCCCGACATGTACTATCTGCGTTATGTCCCGGTAGAAATCGACCCGCTTGCTTTCGTGTGCCTTAACGTGGGGGTGCTTGTCGTCGCATGGCTCGTACTCTTTATCCCCGCACGCTCGGCCGCAAAGATTGATCCGACCGAAATTATGCGTGCCGATTAATGAGTGTCGATTTGCACGCGTCGATTAACTTTTATTAGATTAGTTTGTTTAGCAAGTATAGGTCTTACAAAACAAATAATCACTAAATTTGCTTCCAAATTGCATTCATCAATCAATGACTAATATAGATACGCTTCAACAACTTATCATCGAGGGTATTCAGGAACGTAAAGGTCGCAAAATCACTGTCGTCGACATGTCGGCTATCGAATCTGCGGCCGCTTCTAAGTTTATTATAGCCGAAGGCTCGTCGTCAATGCAGGTTGCTGCCATTGCCGACAGTGTCCGTGAATATGTTCAGCAGAATTCGGGCGTTAAGCCCTACAACTACGACGGTTACACTAACTCCGAGTGGATTGTGATTGACTATGGCGACACTTTGGTCCATATTTTCATTCCCGCCGCACGTTTGCGCTACAATCTCGAGGAGCTGTGGAACGACGCCGTCATCAGCGAGATTCCCGATCTCGATTGATGACGTGTAGCTAATTTTATTATTAAAGACTTTTATGTAACTACCGAATATGTCGCCTAACAACCTGAATAAAAAAAAGCCGTTCGGATTCAGCCTGTTTTGGATGTATGGTCTCATCATCCTTTTTATCTTTGGAGTCTACTACCTCGACGATAATGTCGTGACAAAAGAGGTAAGCTATTCCGAATTTGAAAAATATGTCAGTGAGGATCATGGCATCACAAAAATCATCGTCTTTACCGACAAGAAAGAAGCCGAGGGCTATCTGACCGATTCTTTGGCCTCTAAGCTCTTCCATCAGAACAGCTACAAACCCGGCGACGGTAAGTCGGCCACGGTTATTACCGACATTCCGTCGGCCGACAAGCTTGATTCGAAAATTGACGAATGGCGTGCTACAGGTGCGTTTTCCGGCGAGGTTAAATACGAAAAAAGCGGTCAGTTCAGCACGATTTTCTTTACCTTCGGCCCGATTATCCTGATGGTCTTCCTCTGGGTTTTCCTGTGGCGTCGCATGTCGGGTGGCGGTGGTGCAGGAGGCAGCGGCGGTGTTTTCTCCGTCGGCAAATCCAAAGCCATGCTTTTCGACAAGGACAATGCCGTCAAAGTGACTTTCAAGGATGTCGCAGGTCTGTCTGAGGCTAAAACCGAAATAGAGGAAATCGTCGAATTCCTCAAAAATCCTAAGCGTTACACCGACCTCGGCGGCAAAATTCCTAAGGGTGCGCTCCTTGTCGGCCCTCCCGGCACAGGTAAGACCCTTCTTGCCAAGGCCGTAGCAGGCGAGGCCAATGTGCCTTTCTTCTCGATGTCGGGTAGCGACTTTGTCGAGATGTTTGTCGGCGTCGGCGCTTCGCGTGTCCGCGACCTTTTCCGCCAGGCCAAGGAGAAAGCTCCCTGTATCGTCTTTATCGACGAAATCGACGCCGTGGGCCGCGCCCGTGGACGCAATCCCAACATGGGTTCGAACGACGAACGTGAAAACACCCTCAATCAGCTGCTTACCGAGATGGACGGCTTTGGCAGCAACAGCGGCGTGATTATCCTTGCGGCTACCAACCGCGCCGATATTCTCGACAAGGCTCTGTTGCGTGCAGGTCGCTTCGACCGTCAGATTTATGTCGACCTTCCCGACCTCAACGACCGTGTCGCCATCTTCAAAGTCCATCTCCGCAATATCAAAATCGACGATTCTCTCGATATCGAGCTGCTCGCGCGTCAGACTCCGGGCTTCTCGGGCGCTGAGATTGCCAACGTCTGCAATGAGGCTGCGCTGATTGCCGCCCGTCACAACAAGCAGACCGTCAGCAAGGAAGATTTTTCGGCCGCTGTCGAACGTATCATCGGTGGTCTTGAAAAACGCTCTAAAATCACTACCGACGAGGAGAAACGCGCCATCGCCATCCACGAAGCCGGTCATGCTACCGTATCTTGGCATTTGCGCTATGCCAATCCGCTTATCAAGGTGACCATCGTGCCGCGTGGCAAAGCGCTCGGCGCCGCATGGTATCTCCCCGAGGAACGTCAGATTACACCTTCTCAGGCGCTGCTCGACGAAATGTGTTCGACTCTCGGCGGCCGTGCAGCCGAAGAACTTTTCCTCGGCCACATCTCGACCGGCGCGGCCAACGACCTTGAGCGCGTGACCAAGCAAGCCTATGCCATGGTCGTCTACTACGGCATGAGCGACCGTTTGCCCAACCTCTGCTATTACGAGTCGTCGGGTCAGGACTATGGTTTCTCCAAACCTTACAGCGACGAACGTGCGCGCATCATCGACGAGGAAGTCTCGCGAATCATCGCCGAGCAATACGAACGTGCGAAAGCGATTTTGAAAGAGCATAGCAAGGGCCACGGCGAACTGGCTGACACTCTTATTACCCGTGAGGTAATCTTCACTGAGGATGTCGAACGCATCTTTGGCAAACGTCCATGGACTTCGCGCACTGACGAGATTTTCGCCGCACGCGAAGAGGCCGACAAAGACAAAACCGATAACTCGGCTCATCCCGACGATTCGCCTGTCGAGGATGTCAAAGCCGAAGACATCAGCGAGTCCAAACCCGCCGCCGAACAACCCACCCAAACACCCCCGCCCGTTCCCAACGACTTGAAATAACTCCGTTACATTATTATATATAAATAGTACACTAATATTCATAGTACATAAATATATTAGTACACGAAAAAATATAATTAGTACACGAAGAAAACCATATAACCCAAACCCCACAAAATCGTTCTCATCCCGAGAGCGATTTTTTTTTTAAATCCTCCTCCAAAACGTCCGCCCCGTCCGATTCAATCAAGCTTAATCTTGATTAATCCCGTTTAGTCTCGATTAATCTCGCCCAACCCCGCTCAATCCTGCTCAGCCATCACTCCTCCTCTAATCCCCAGCCCTCCGACCAGTCCGCCTTGCCCGACAGGTTTGGCTCGTCCTTTTTCTTCTTTTCGCGATTAATTTCAAAAATAATTGCGAAAATGTTTGCAAACAATCAAAATAGATACTATATTTGTATCGTGAAAATCACACAGCGCAATGCAATCCAAGGAGAGAGGGTAGGAGATTGCTTTCGCGAATGATTTCGATCACATGATAGATTGACTTTTACTAATAAGTGAAATAATGGGTTAAAAAGTTTGGGCGAACTTTTTCGAGTGGAAGAAGGAAGTCAATCATCATCAGTCGAAAGAAAACTTGCAACAGCAATCATCAATTTCATTGCCGTGCGCCTTTCACACCAACAAAAATCGTTCATTGAAATTCTGGCCTATGTATCCCGAGACCCCCCCATCGTAGACGCGACTTTCAGTGTCAACATCAACAATGTTACTTGTGTCGCAGGTCTTCCCCCCCCTCTGGGTGCGACTTTAGCGGTGTTGCTTTAGCCGCCGAACTTTCGGCCGACTTTTTATAGCATCCTCTTAAAGAACTGCCATATTATCTCGGCAGTCGGCAGATCTTTTTTGTGCCAAGAGTGGCCTGCGCCGGCGATTTCATATACTTCCACATCCTTGCCTGACGGCGAATTGCCGTAGACCGTGTGAGTAATGATGCGAGTGCTGTCAGATAGAGTGGGGAAGCTCTCGCTGCTCATAGTCGTGCAACGATTGTTGGCGGCAATCGAACTCACGGCCAACGGCACCGGGATATATGCTCCCCAGCCGCCTTTGTTCTCGTGGTCGCCTTGCCATGCCGAAACCTTGTCAGCATTACCGTGGATTTCGAGAAAGTGGACCGGCTCGCTGAGTTTGCGCTGATTGTACATCCACTCGAAAGTCAGACCGGCCACAGAGGCATAAGCCTTGAACAAGTCCGGGCGAGTGTAGGCAAGCTGATAGCAGAGATCTCCGCCGTTCGACATTCCGGCCATAAACACATTCTCGCGGCTGAGCATATGTTTGGTGCAGACTTCGTCGAGCAGAGCGGCGAAAAAATCCTCCTCATTCTGGTCCATGTGCCATTGAGTCGGATAGCCTACAAACCAACCGTCTTTGCCCCGGTCGTCGGGTGCGCCGTCGGGATAGCAGACCGCAAACCCATTGCTGGATGCGACTTTGTTAAGATCGTCGAGCCATCGCGACTTCGAGCCATAGCCGTGTGTGTAGACCACCAATGGCGCTCCGACCTTGAGGCTGTCGGGAATATACATTGTGTAAGTGCGGACTGTGTCGCCGTAGACAAACTGTTCTTTTTCGGGAGTCTGAGCCTGTGTCGATACCCACATCAGCAACAGACCTATGCTTGCTATCAGTTTTTTCATAATGTTGCAAATATACAAAATATTCGCAGAAAAAGAATTGTCGAATTGCCGAACTTTCAGACCTTTCCGTTGGTTTTAATATTTGATAATGCGTAACAATTATTCAATCAACGTTTTCAATTATTATGAAATCACTTAAACTTGTTGCCGCCGCCATTTTGATGGCCTTTGTCGGTATCCAATCGGCAAAACCGTGTTCTCGTGTCGTTTTCCTCGGCGACAGCACAACCAACTATGTCATGGTAGGGCGTACACTCGACTGGCGTACCCCTATTCCTACTAATCTGTATGTCTATCCGCGCGGTGTCGAAAAGCAGAGCATGCCTACAGGACCGATGCTGCGGTGGGTGTCTAAATATGGCTCAGTGCTTGCTGTCAGTTACGACGGCGGCGTGACCGAGGGCATGAATGAAATGGGACTTGTGATGAACGGTTTGTTCTGCAAGGGCTCTATCTATAAGGAGGCAACTGGCCCCGACTCCAAGACTCCTGTGATGAGTCTGGCTGTCATCGTCAGCTACTTTCTCGACAATTTTAAAACTGTCGACGAAGTCCGTCAGTGGCTTGAGACCAATGAGTTCGACATCTTCGGCAAAACCTTCGATGGAGGCACTGTCTCTCTGCTCCACTGGGCGCTGACCGACCGCAGCGGCAAAACTCTTGTCATGGAGTATGTCGACGGCCAACTCAATTTATATTGCTCGCGCGACCTCCGTGTGCTGACTAACGATCCTCCCCTGCCCAAGATGCAGGCTATCGACGCTTACTGGGATGGCGTCGGCGGAGTTAACATGCTGCCCGGCACAGTGCGAAGCGCCGACCGTTATGTGAGAGCTTCGTTCTTCATCCGCCATATTCCCGACAACACCGACTATGACGCCTCGTTCGCGGCTCTCGAAAGCATCATGGGCACAGTCTCTGTTCCCTATGGCTATGAGATAGAGGGCGAACCAAACGTGTCCTCGACACAATGGCGAAGTGTGGCCGACGCGACCGGCAACCGTTATTATTTCAAATTCGCTTATCAGACCGCCGACTTCTGGGTCGACCTCAGCCGGCTTTCGCTCACTCCCGGCAGCCCGATTCTCAAACTCGATACCAAAGATTACTCGCGCCTTTCAGGCTGCGTCAACCATCATCTCAAACGCTCCTCAGGCTTCACGCCCATGTGGTAATGCTAACCTATTGATATTATTAGCTATATAGCCCTGCAGAAACGAAAGTCTGCAGGGCTTAAATGTTTTTTAACAGCGCGTTACTTTTTGCTACGATAATAATTGTTAACTTTACGAAAATTTTATCATTCATCGAGTTTTAAGATAGATGAGTTTATCAAAAGCTTTAAAATTTTTAGTCCTGCTGCTTCTTGTCGGTTCTTCAGTCACTGCGACTACCGCTCAGGAGGTATTCAAACGTAATCTCGAGCAAATTTCTTTCGTCCCGAAAGGACAGTGGATTACCGGTGTCAGTGTCAGCTATTCGCAATCTGACCAGGACAAATATCAGTTCCTTATCATCGAGGACATTTCGGGCGATACATACACCTTCAAGGTCAGCCCCATGCTCATGTTTGTGTTCAAGGACAATCTGGCTGCAGGTGGCCGTTTTGCTTACTCGCGTCAGCGCACGCGTCTCAACTCGGCCGACGTCATCATCGACTCCGAGACCGACTACAATGTCGACAACCTCTACAGCATCAGTCATAACTTCAGCGGCACTTTTGCTTTCCGAAATTATATCAGTCTCGGCCACAGCACCCGCTTCGGACTCTTCAATGAGGTGCAGCTGACCTTTGGAGGCGGACAGTCGAAACTGTGCAGCGGCACCGGCACTGACTTTACCGGCACGTTCGAGCGCAACTTCAACATGTCGATCGGTCTCGCACCGGGTCTGGCTGTTTTCCTCAACAACTATTCGGCCCTCGAAGTCAATGTCGGTGTGCTCGGCTTCAACTACGCAAGCACTAAATCTACGACCGACCGCATCTATGTCGCCCACCGCGACAACAAGTCGGCCAACTTTAAAATCAACCTGTTCTCTATCACTTTTGGCGTCGCGTTTTACCTATGAGAATTATCCGCTTGATATTATTGTCTCTCGCCCTTGTGGCCATGTCCATGTCCATGCCGGCAACTGCTCAGAGGGCGCGCATCGTCAAGAAATCTGAACTCGCTGCCGACACTACCCGCAATTACAGAGCCCTCGAAGACTCGCTCCGTGTGATTGTCGGCAATGACACCGTCAGCATGATTATTCCCGAACACAACTTCGGCCGTTACGACCGCGGTCTGTTCAACTATCTTTTCATCCCCAAGGGCTGTTGGACCTTCGGCCTTACCGCATCCTATGGCGAGTTGAACACCGACGACGTTCAGATTCTTTCCATCTTGAAGAACGTTGATTTCAAAGGCAAGATTTATTCTATCAAGCCTTCGATTTCATATTTCTTCCGCAACAACCAGTCCATCGGTCTGCAATTCGACTATTCGCGCGGCGTGGCCGACCTCAACAACCTCGCCCTTGATTTCGACGATGACCTGAACTTCTCTATCCGCGATGTCAGCTACTACACTCAGACATTCTCCATCGCGACCACCTACCGCAGCTATGTTGGTCTCGGCATGGACAAGCGTTTTGCCGTCTTCAATCAGGTCGACCTCTCGTTCTCTGCCGGCTCTTCGCGCTTCAAGCGCCTCTACAACGATGTCCCCAAAGACACCCGCACCATCATCACTCAGGCAGGCCTTAATTTCAGCCCCGGTGTGAGCATGTGCATTCAGGACAATCTTGCCTTCTGCGTTTCCTTCGGTGTGTTCGGCATAAAAATGAGACGCGAAAAACAGACCACCGACGGCATTTATGAAGGCAGCCGTTTTACAAGCGGTGCTAATTTCAAGTTCAATATTTTCAACATCAACTTCGGTCTGATGGTAATTATATGATGAAGATGATTTGCAAAATATCGAAATCGGCGACTTTCATTTCGCTCTGTCTGTCCTTCTTGTTCGCTTCATGTATCAAGGACGATATACCTTACCCCTATATTCAGGCCAACTTCCTTACCATAAACGCCGAGACGCAGTCTCGCGGCAGCGCGATTGACACTGTCCGTCGCAGTGTTACGCTCTACTTCCCCGAGACCACCGACATCTATAATGTCAAGATATCCGACTACAGCCTGACGCCCGGCTCGGAGATTGTCGGCGATGGCATCATGAACGGCATCGACCTCTCGTCTCCCCTGAATGTCACTCTGCGACTCTATCAGGACTACGATTGGACCATCAGCGCGTCTCAGGACATAGCCCGCTATTTCACACTCGCCAATCAGGTCGGCTCTGCTGTGATCGACGTCCCCGCCCGCCGTGTGGTCGCATATGTCTCCGATAAATCCGACATCAGGTCAGTGCTTGTCGAGTCGATCAAACTCGGCCCTGAGGGTTCGGTCATGACCCCCGACATTAACGGACAGCATGTCGATTTCTCTGATGAGGTCACTGTCCGTGTTACCAACTATGGCCGCACCGATGAGTGGACGATATATGTTTCAACAACCGAAAGCTCCGTGACAACCGTGCGAGCCGATGCATGGACTTCGGTCGCATGGGTCTATGGCATAGCCGAGGCCGGACATAACAATGGCGTCGAGTATCGCCTTAAAGGCGACAGCGACTGGACTGTCGTTCCCGAAGGATGGATGACTCACGATGGCGGCAGTTTCCACGCCCGCATAATCCATCTCGACCCGCTGACAACCTACGAAGCCCGTGCGTTCTCTGACTCTGACCGTGGCGAAACAGTCGAGTTCACTACCGGAGCGCAGCTTCAGGTGCCCAACAGCAGCTTCGACGACTGGTGGCTCAACGGCAAGGTATGGAATCCCTGGTCTGAAGGCGCTGAACCATATTGGGACACCGGCAACAAGGGTGCTACAACCCTTGGCTCTTCCAACAGTATTCCGACCGACGACACTTCGACCGGAACAGGTTTGGCCGCTCACCTCGAAACTCGTTTTGTCGGCATTGGCCCTTTCGGCAAACTTGCCGCCGGCAACATTTTCGTCGGCAGCTATGTGCGCACCGACGGCACTAACGGTGTGCTCAGCTTCGGCCGTCCCTTCAACATGCGCCCGACCAAAATCAGAGGCTATATGAAGTATAAGACGGCGCCCATATCCAACGCCACCGAAGGCTTTACTGATTTAATCGGTCAGCCCGACACATGCACCGTTTGGTGTGCGCTGATCGATAGCCCCGAGCCTTTCGAAATCCGTACCAATCCCCGCAACCGTCAGCTCTTCGACCCGTCGTTGCCGATAGTCGTGGCCTACGGCCGGATTCAGTATGGCGAAAACATCGACGAGTATATTCCCTTTGAATTCGAACTTAAATATAATTCCACTGACCGTGTGCCGACATATATTTTGATTGCGGCTTCGGCGAGCAAGTATGGCGATTACTTCACAGGTGGCGCCGGTGCTGTGATGAATGTTGATGACCTTGAACTGATTTATGACTATTGACATCCGTAAAATACTTTTCGGCGCGGCTGTTGCCGCGTCGTCTTTTTTGTGTGATGCCGCCGAGGCTGACAGTCTGAAGTCGAAGACGCAGACAAATTATATGCCGCAGATCCACGGCGTGATGCGTTCGCGCTTCGAACAGCTCACGACCGGCAGCAAGGAAGGCCGCTTCATGGTTGCCAATGCGCGTGTAAACCTCAGAGGCGATGTCGCCCCGTTTGCCTCATACTATTTCCAGGTCGATTTCTGCAACAAGGGCTGTGTGAAGATTATGGACGCCTACGCTACCTTGCGTTCGGAGTCGGGCCTGAAAGTCATGGCCGGTCAGATGCGCATACCCTTTTCTGTCGACGCGTCAAAAGCCGTCGAGGACTACCTCTTTACCAACCATTCGTTTGTCGGCACTTATATCGGCAATTTCAGAGGCGTCGGTGCAAAGCTCGGCTGGAACGCCCGCTTCGCTCCATGGTATGTCGAAGGCGGCATGTTCAACTCGGCTGCGATGAGCAACCACGACGTATGGCAGAAGCAGTACACCTTTGCGATTAAGTCGCGCTACACTGTCGGTAATTGCTTTTTCGAAGGAGCGTTTGAATCCCGCTACCCCGACGGCATACGCGTCAACATGTGGGATGCAGCCTTCTCATGGTCGGCAGGCCGTTGGTACACTGAAGCCGAATATGCCTATAAGCATTATACCAACAAGGCTGCGAAAGCTTGCCACGCATATAATTTCATGGCGGATTACCGCATACCCATTACCACCGAATGGTTCAATCAGATGTCGCTGCAGGGCCGCTTCGACGGAGCTACCGACCACTGTTCAGGCTCACGCGATAACGACGGACGCATTTTTGTAGACCACTCCGGCCGCAAACGCGCCACAGGCGGCATCACTTTCAGTCATCTCGGTCAGAAGTTGGGCTGTGATCTGCGTCTGAACTATGAACAATATTTCTACGACGGCGACCACATTCCGCAGAGCGGAGAAGATAACACGATCTCTGTCGAGTTGGTCGTCTGGTTCTGAAAAAATATTTGTCAGTCACGCGGCCTTTGACTAACTTTGTATGTTGATAGAAATATATGAAAATGGAACAGGTCGTTACGTTGGACGGAGATGTCAGAGTGCGCTATGACAAGGTCGGCGAAGGCTCGCCGATTATCTTGATGCACGGATGGGGTTGTCAGGCATCGACTTTAGATTCAATAGCGCGGATAGCTGCCGAGCAACACACTGTCTATAATATCGATTTTCCCGGTTTCGGAGCTTCGCCCGAGCCGACGACGGTTTGGGGCGTGGAAGATTATACAGCCATGCTCGAGTCCTTTGTGGGCAAGCTTGGCATCGTCAGGCCCATTTTGCTCGGCCATTCGTTCGGCGGCAGGGTAGGCCTCCTTTATTCTTCGCGCAACGATGTCGAGAAACTGATACTCGTCGACGCTGCCGGAGTCAAACCGCTCCGCACTCTTAAATATTATTTCAAGGTCTACAGCTTCAAGGCTGCGAAGCACATCTCGCGGCTGCTGCTCGGCAAGAAACGTGCCGAAGCCCGCATCGAGCGTATGCGCAAGGCTCGCGCCTCGGCCGACTATGCCGCCGCATCGCCCCGGATGAGAGCCATCCTGAGCAAAGTCGTCAACGAAGACCTCAAGCATGTCATGCCGGACATAAAAGCCCCGACATTGCTGATATGGGGCGAAAACGACACCGCTACGCCCATGCGCGATGCACGCATTATGGAGAAGCGCATTCCCGATGCAGGTCTTGTCTCTTTCCCCGGCTGCGGACACTATAGTTTCCTTGACAATCCCTATCAGTTTGCAGCAGTGCTCAGAAGTTTTATTAACGTGTAATAAAGTCATATAAATGCTTTCCTATTATATCGTCATCGCCGTTTTGGCCGCAATCAATATCGTATTTGAGCTTCATCGCGATTTGATGATGCTCCAGCAGAACAGTTATCGTAATCTCCGTTATCGCAAATGGCTCAAGGTGTCGTCGGACACGACTTCCGTATGGCGTCTTTGTGCATTTGTCATCTTCTTCATGAGCCTGTCAGGTTTCGGACTCGATATAATCGCTCTGCCTCTCATCGGCCTTTTTGCCGGCAGCCACGCGGGAGTGCTCGCGTCGAAAAAATATAAACTGCCTTTGGTCTGGACACACCGGGCCAAACGCATATTCTCAGTCGCCCTGCTTCTGGTCGCCCTGATATGCGTTCTGTGTGTTTTGCTGTTCGGCGACGGCGACAACATGAAGCTCTTCAGGATAATCGCCATTGCGCTTACGGGATGCTATTGCGGCAGCCATGTTATTATAATGACGGCCAATATCCTGCTTTCGCCGGTTGAGAAAGCCATCAACCGCCGATACTACAACGATGCGGCTGCACGTCTGGCCTCTATGCCCGACCTTAAAATTATCGGCGTGACAGGCAGCTACGGCAAGACGAGTACCAAACACTATCTCCACCGCATCCTCTCCGAGAAATATGATACACTGATGACGCCCGGCAATTATAACACTACGCTCGGCGTTGTCCGCACTATCCGTGAGAACCTCAAGCCCTACAACGAGGTCTTCGTCGTCGAGATGGGCGCCAAGGAGGTCGGCGACATAAAGGAGATTTGCGACCTCGTTCATCCTCAGGCCGGTATCATCACTGCTGTCGGGCCTCAGCATCTTGAGTCGTTCAAGACTATTGAAAATGTGCAGAGCACCAAGTTCGAACGGGTCGAGTCGCTTCCTGCCGACGGCTTCGCTGTGGTTAACAACGACTTTGACAAAATCGTCGACCGCGAGGTCAACAACGTCAGCTGTCTGCGCTACGCCGTCAGTGCGCCCGAATCGGCAGGGCTTACAGCCAAAGATATTGTCTACGGTGCAGGCGGCACGGACTTCACTGCTGTGGCTGCTGACGGTTGGTCGCTCAAACTGCATACACGCCTTGTCGGCGAGTGTAACATCTCCAATCTCCTTGCCGCCGTCGCCATGGCCCGTTATCTCGGCGTGAGCGACGAACAAATCCGATATGCTGTCGGCGAAATCGACCAGGTCGAACACCGCCTCAACATAAAGCGTGCCCCCGGTGGAGTAATTGTTATCGATGACGCATACAACAGCAACCCTGTAGGTTCTGCAATGGCTCTCGATGTGCTGTCGGGCATGACTTCCGGTCGACGTATTGCCGTCACTCCCGGCATGGTCGAACTCGGCGAACGCACCTACGAACTCAATCACGCCCTCGGCGAGAAAATCGCTGAGTGTGCCGACATAGCGGTCATTGTCTGCCGTTATAACCGCGATGCCATAGTCGAAGGCATCAAGGACAAAGGCATGGAGGCTGACCGCATCTATACGGTAGACACTTTCGAGGACGCTCAGAAGCTCCTTGCGGGAATGTTAAAGGCCGGCGACGTCGTCCTCTACGAAAATGACCTTCCCGACACCTTCAAGTAGAATGAAACTAAAACAATCAAAACGCTCATAAGATATGAAAACTAACATAGCCGTGTTTTTCGGCGGACGCTCTACCGAACACGAAATTTCAGTGATTTCCGCCAATCAGGCGATGTGTGCCATAGACCGTGCCAAATACGATGTCACACCGATTTATATCACTAAACAAGGTAAATGGTACACAGGCGCAGCCCTGATGGACGTAGCCAATTACAAGGACACCAAAGCTTTGCTCGCCAAGTGTGAGGAAGTCTATATGCGCCCCATCTACGGCGACTACAATCTCTATCGCGTGAAGACGCCCATGTTCGGCAAGAACATCGTGGCGGCGATTGACGTCGTCATCCCCGTGCTCCACGGCTCAAACGGCGAGGACGGCACTTTTGAAGGCATACTTGACTCCATCGGCATCCCTTATGCCGGCTGCGATGTGCTTGCCTCGGCCAACGGCTTGGACAAGATCACAATGAAAATGATTCTTCAGGCTTGCGATATACCCGTTGTAGACTATGTATGGTTTACCGACAAGCAGTGGGCCATGCACAAGGACGTTCTTATCGAAAAAATCGAGAGCGAAATAGGCTACCCCGTGATTGTCAAGCCCGCCAACCTCGGTTCGAGCGTCGGCATCGGCCGTGCGCAGGACCGCGAGCAACTGTGCGAACGTGTCGACGATGCGCGCCGCTATTCGACACGCATCATCGTCGAACACATGGTCGAGCATCTTCAGGAAATCAACTGCTCTGTCCTCGGCGACTGCGACGACTATCAGACATCCGTGCTCGAAGAGCCTATCAAGAGCGGCGAAATCCTCTCATATCAGGACAAATATATGGGCGGCACCAAGGGCGCGAAGGGTATGCAGGCTTCGCAGAAACGCATCCCCGCAGACCTGCCCGACACCGAGACCGCACGCATACAGTTCCTTGCCGGAGAGACTTTCAGAGTGCTTTCCTGCCACGGTGTAAGCCGTGTCGACATGATTATCGACCGTGACAACCGCAACATCTATGTCAACGAAATAAACACCATCCCCGGTTCGCTGTCGTTTTACCTGTGGGAAGCCTCAGGCATCAGTTTCGACAAGCTGATGGACCGCCTTGTGTCGCTCGCGCTCAAACGCAAACGCGACGAGGCTACCAAGACCGTCAGCTATGACCAGAACATCTTCTCCCTCGGCGGCGGTGTCAAAGGCGGAACAAAAGGGAAACTCGGCACGAAATGATATCAATCAACAATCTGTCGGTAGAGTTCAGCGCCAAATCGCTGTTTGACAACATCAACTACGTCATAAACCCCAAGGATAAAATTGCCCTTGTCGGTAAGAACGGCGCGGGTAAGTCGACTATGTTGAAAATTATCGCCGGCATACAGCATCCGACATCGGGCTCTGTGTCAGTGCCGGCCGACATCACTATCGGCTATCTGCCTCAGCAGATGCTTCTGTCAGACACGCTGACCGTAGCCGAAGAGGCGCGCAAGGCCTTTTCGCATATCGACGAGATGCAGCGGCGTCTCGACGCGATGAACGCGCAGCTCGCCTCTCGCACCGACTACGACAGTGATGACTATCAGCGTCTTATCGGACATGTCGCCGACTTGTCGGAGCAACTTGCCATGCAGGCTTCTGACAATTGTGAGGCCGAGCTTGAAAAGACTCTGACCGGTCTGGGCTTCTCACGCACCGACTTCGATCGGCCTACCTCGGAATTCAGCGGAGGATGGCGCATGCGCATCGAGCTTGCCAAACTTCTACTGACGCGCCCCGATGTGCTGCTGCTCGACGAACCCACCAACCACCTCGACATAGAGTCAATCCAGTGGCTCGAAAATTTTCTGATAACCAAGGCTAAGGCCGTAGTCCTCGTCAGCCACGACCGGGCTTTTATCGACAATGTGACCAATCGTACGATCGAGATTAATCTCGGCAAGATATATGACTATTCGGTCAACTATTCGAAGTTCGTCGTCCTGAGGCAGGAGCGTATCGACCAACAGATGCGCGCTTACCAGAACCAGCAGAAACAGATTCAGGACACCGAAGAGTTTATAGAGCGCTTCCGCTACAAGGCTACAAAGGCCGTTCAGGTGCAAAGCCGCATGAAGCAGCTTGCCAAGATAGAGCGCATAGAGGTCGACGAGCTCGACAGCTCGCATCTCAATCTTCGCTTCCCGCCTGCACCCCGTTCGGGCGACTATCCCGTTATCGCAGATAATGTCGGCAAGGCATACGGCGACCATCAGGTGTTCGACCATGCGACATCCACTATAAAGCGAGGCGAGAAAGTGGCGTTCGTCGGCAAGAACGGCGAGGGCAAATCGACTCTGGTCAAATGTATACTCGGCGAGATACCCCATACGGGCGAACTGAAAATCGGCCACAATGTCAAAATCGGCTACTTCGCTCAGAATCAGGCTCAGCTGCTCGACGAAACAATAACTGTGTTTGACACCATCGACCGTGTGGCCGTCGGCGATGTGCGCACAAAGATACGCGACATCCTCGGCGCATTTATGTTCGGGGGCGAAGCATCCGACAAGAAAGTCAAGGTGCTGTCGGGCGGCGAGAAAACCCGTCTGGCCATGATACGCCTGCTGCTTGAACCCGTCAATCTGCTTATTCTCGACGAGCCCACCAACCACCTTGACATGCGGACCAAGGATATTCTGAAACAGGCCATAAAAGATTTCGACGGCACGGTCATCGTCGTCAGCCACGACCGCGAGTTCCTCGACGGACTTGTGGAGAAGGTGTATGAATTCGGCGGCGGCAAGGTGCGCGAATGTCTCGGCGGTATTTATGAATTTCTTGAAAAGAAGCGCATCTCCTCGCTGGCTGAACT
>JAGAOW010000198.1 GCA_017889945.1 Muribaculaceae bacterium | reverse complement strand
GGAGGTTGTAGTAAACAGCGGGAGCGTCGGTAGCGTTGTCAACAACGATGTCGTTGATGCCGCCAACTTCGGTGTTCTGCCAGTTGAGAGCGGGGTATCCGAGATACATTTTTTCTTCGTCGAAAGCAAACCAAGTCTGAACTTCGTCGATACCGTCAACCTTTGTGTCAGCAGTATTAGCCATCATAACTTCGCCATTTGCATTGGCAACGCCAAGTGCGATATTTGCACCTTCTGCAGGCTGTGCGAAGACTACGAAGCAGTCGAATGTAGCCTTGTCGCCACCTGTGCCGAAAGTATAGTTGCAAACACCGGCAGCTTTGCCTGCAATGTAGCTTGTCTGAACTTCTACAGAATTTGTCAATTGACCGATAAGCATACCGTTGCCGTCTGCGCTGGCTTCGCAAGAGAAGTCAAGGTTGAGATAGCAGTCCTTGATGGTAACAGGAAGCTGGTTGATACCTGCGAGACCGCCTGTATTTCTATTGCCACCTCTAACAGTACCTGTTACATAAACATTTTCGAAAGTGACTGTTTTGTCAACTGTAGAAGAAGAACTACCGGCGTATGCACAAAGCACGCCTGCACGCTGTCTCTGACCTGCAGTGTTAAGTGTAGCGTCAACAACGCCGAGGTTCTTAACCCAACCGTTTACAATGCCGAAGATTGAGGTAACGTAGTAGGCTTTGTCTTCGCCTTGACCGTCGGCATGCCATTTGGGGCCGAAGTTTTTGATTATATGGTTCTGGCCATCGTAGTAGATTGTGCGATGCCATTTAGCATCAACGATATTGATGGGGATATACTCTTCTACGCCTGCCATGTCGATGTCGGCAGTCTGAACGAAGTAGTTGACGTCGTTGGTACACTTTGAGTAAGCGTTGCAAAGGTCTTCCTTGGTAGCGATCTGATAAGGATCGGCTTGTGTGCCTGAGCCTACGATGCCACCGGGAGTAGTTGAGCTTGCGAAGCTTGCGAGAGCGGGATAACCGCCAACTTCTTCAGTTTCGCTGAAAGCGCCCCATTCCTTAACTTCGTCAATGCCGTCAGCCTTATCGGCAGCAGTGTTGGCAATAGTAATAGAGCCATCATCGGCAACGCCAAGTGCAATGTTTGCACCGTCGGCAGGTTCTGCGAACATCACGAAGCCGTCGAATACAGCTTTGTCGCCACCTGTGCCGAAAGTATAGTTGCAAACACCGCCAACTTTGCCGGCCATATAGCTTGTCTCAACGGTTACAGTATTTGTTGCTTGACCGATAAGCATGCCGTTGCCGTCTGCGCTGGCTTCGCATGACATGTCAAGGTTGACAAAGCAGTTCTTGATGGTAACGGGAAGCTGGTTGATACCTGCGAGACCGCCTGTATTTCTATTGCCACCTCTAACAGTACCTGTTACATAAACATTTTCGAAAGTGACTGTTTTGTCTTTTGTAGAAGCAGAGCTACCGGCATATCCGCAGAGGATACCTGCACGCTGTCTCGCGCCTGCAGTGTTAAGGTTAGCGTCGACAACGCCGAGGTTCTTAACCCAACCGTTTACAACGCCAAAGATTGAGGTTACATAGTAGCCACCATTGCCGTCGCCATCTTTATGCCATTTCGGGCCGAAGTTTTTGATCAAATGGTTCTGGCCATCATAGTAGATTGTGCGAGACCAATTATTTCCAAAGGTATTGATGGGAATATACTCCTCAACACCTGCCATGTCGATGTCGGCAGTCTGAATGAAGTAGTTGACCTCATTGGTACACTTTGATTGTGCGTTGCAAAGGTCTTCCTTGGACGCGATCTGATAAGGATCGGCTTGTGTGCCTGAGCCTGCGATTTCTGCGAAAGCAGAGAACGGAGCAGCAGCAAGGGCTACGAGAGCCAAATTGCGTAAAGTTTTGTTCATAAAAATTAAGTTTTGGTTAATAAATGTTTGTATATGGTATATTTACGGTCGATGATAAAGAAGAATAGTTTGTAAATAAGGTTTACAAATTGTTTATAATCGCGACAAATATACGATTAAAAATCGGAACGGCACAATATTTTTTATAGAAAAAAAGTGTAAATGCGGAATTTTTATTTCCCAGCGGGACGAAAGGGCATGAAAAAAGGGCCGAATTTCGCAATTGAGCCCTCTGATAATCTACAATCTATAAAAACATATTTATTATGATAAAAACGGTCGAAACGGACTATTTCGGGGGCGAAATTACAAAATATTCATAGTTTTTGCAAATTTTTGAGAAAAAGAATTTCGGCTGCGGGTTTAAAAAGCAGCGGACGGCCATTTCGGTCGTCCGCTGAGAGGTGTTATCTTTGAATGTATTGTTTCGAGACTTTGTTGCCCTGACGGACGATGTAGATGCCGCCGTCGGGGTTGGCGACGGGTATGCCCTGAAGGTTGAAGTACTGCACGGGGGCGTCGGCGGGGTCGATGAGGATGTCGTCGACGGCAGATTGGGTCTCAGGGGAGATGAAGACGGCGAAGCTACCGCCCGGAAGGCGGACAGATATGCGGCCGTCGGCAATGGTCGGCTCGGCGTTGAAGCCCTGCGAGGCGACAAGGAGACGGTAGGAGGCAGCGCCGGCCGGAGCTGAGACAGTCTTGGCCTGGGCCGTGATCGATGAGTTGATGAGGGCGATGACTTCTTTGTCGCCGGCGCGCAGACGCATCGAACGGGCGTTGACGAGGGTGGCGTCGAGGTTTGAGGTCTCGAATGTGGCGGTCTCGGCGAAGAGCTCGGGGTTGGCGGCGCGCAGGCGGATTATGGCCTGATATGCGTCGTGGATGGCCATTGCGTCGGAGTCGTCGAGAAGATTCCAGGGAACGACTTTGGGGTCGGTGTTGTTGCCGCCGTCGTCGGATTTGGTCGACTGGTCGACACCGAGTTCGCCAAACTGCCAAATCATCTTAGGCCCGGGAGTGAGTAGCATCTGGACGGCGAGGGCCGACAGACGGCGAGCGCGAGTGGAAGCGTTGGAGGAGATGGATGTGTTTTTGCCGTTGTTGACGCAGTAGAAGGCGAGGCGCTGTTCGTCGTGGCTTTCGGCGTAGGCGACAGTCGAGCCCCAGGGACGTCCGCCCTGAAGGGTGGAGAGGAAGGCCGAGACGGGTGCGCCGCCGGTAAGGGATGATGAAATGCCTTGCTCGGCGTCGTTCCAGCCGGCGGCAAAGCGACCGGACGCGCGGTTGATGTTGGCCCACTGGAGCATGCCGTCGGCGGCGAGTTCAGACTCTTCGCGGTCGCCGGCGAGGTCTTCGTTGATGTGGACAGCGTCGGGCTTGACAGAGCGGATGACGCTGTGGAGGCGTTTCATGCGGGCGACGCGCGATGAGTTGTAGGCGTCTGTGCCTGAAGAGTAGCTGTCGTTGTCGCCGAGGCCTTTGACGAGGTCGAAGCGGAAGCCGTCGACGTTATAGGCTGTCAGCCAGTATGTAATGGCGTCGGCCCACTGCTGCTCGACGAGGGGGTTGCCGCCCTGATTCCAGTCGTTGAGGACGCTGTAGTCGTGGGGCGCGACGGCGTTGTAGAAGGGGTTGCTGTCGACGGGATACATCATGTACCAGGGATGGAGGCCGTCGGACTGGTTGAAGACGATGTCGAGGATGACGGCTATGCCCTGCTGATGGCAGGCGTCGATGAAGTCGCGGTAGTCGTCGGGCGAGCCGTAGGCTTTGTCGGGCGCGAAGTAGAAGTTGGTGTTATAGCCCCAGGAGTTGTTGCCGTTGAACTCCATGATGGGCATGAGCTCGACGGCGTTGACGCCGAGCGATTTGAGGTAGGGGATGCGGTCGATGGCCTGACGTACTGTGCCGTTGGCGTTGGCAGCGCCGACAGTGCCTGTGAAGTCGCGGAGGAGCATTTCGTAGACGACGAGCTGCGAATGATCGGGCATGACGAAGCCTTCTGACCATTTATAGTTGTCGATGTCGCCACGGTAGACGGCGAGCATGATGTTGTCGAAGCGGTCGTAGGGATATTGGGGCATGTCGGGCCAGACGGCGGGGTCGAGCCATTTGTCGCTGTAGCAGTCGAGTACAAGGCGAGCGTAGGGGTCGGCGACGGGTGTGACGCCGTCGACAAGGTAGTAGTAGGGATACCATTGGTCGTCGGCAAGGCCTGAGACGGTGGTCCAGAAGTAGCGGTTGCCGTTGTAATCGCAGTATGACATGGTACATTCGTCGGTAATGTTGTAGTCGAGCCATGAGGGAACGAGGATTACGCTCGATTTGCCGGGGGCGGCGAGGCAGAAAGTGACTGTGCCGTCGTCGTTGCGGACTGCGCCCTGACGGGGTACGCCGCCGGGATATGGCGCTTCGACCGACGGGCCGGGCCAGGAAATGCGGATTTCGGAGCTGTGGGTCTGTCCGTCGCAGACGGCTTTGGCCGTGACGGTGTAGAAGCCACGGCTTTCGAATTTGTAAGATTTCGAGAGCTTTGTGGCGGCGGATGCTGATGCTATGGAGCGTCCGTCGACTTCAATCGAGAGGTCGGCGGCGACGGTGGTGTTGAGTGTGAAAGTCACTGCGGTTGGCTCGCTGATGACCTGCGATGCGGCGTCGGAAGTGAACGACATGGCGAAACCTTCGGGGTGGACGTCGACGAAAATGTCGCCGTCGGAGGCTGTTTTGCCCTGGATAGAACCGTCTTCGTTGCGGAAGACGAGGGCTATGCGTCTGACGTGTTCGTCGGGGTCAGTGATGCCGAAATAGGAACGGATGTCGCCGATGGCGAGCGAATAAGTGCCGTCGGCATTGCGTGAGAGGTGGTTTTTGGGCGTGTTGGCCGAGTCGGCGTTTGAACCGTCTTTTTCGGGCCACGGCGTGACGACGTGAGTCCACGAGTCGCTGAGGTTGGTAATGACGCCGATGTGGGCGTAGACCTGGGTCGATGCGGGCGCTGACGCAAACGCATGGTTGCCGAGGGGCGAGTCGGGGTGGTAGGTCAACGATACGTCGGAACTGTTTTCCTGAAGGATGACAGGCGAGGTGGTCACAATCTGGGCGTTGGCGGAGACTGACCATAACGCGGCAATGGCCGCGAAAAAGAGTACAAAATGTTTCATGCAGTTTTTCGGGTATAATATAATCTCGGCTGCAAATATAGTTATTTGCAAGATAATTAACAAATAAAAGCTCAGCGCAGTTCGGTGCGTCGGTTCTGGTCGAATTTCAGCAGGATGAAAAGTAAAATCGTAAAGCCCCATAGCGACGAGCCGCCGTAGGAAAGGAAGGGAAGGGGAATGCCGATGACGGGGCATAGGCCTATGACCATGCCGATGTTGATGCAGAAGTGGAAGATAAAGTATGAGGCGACGCAGTAGGCGTAGACACGTCCGAAGGTCTTGGGCTGGCGCTCGGCGATGGCGATTACGCGCAGGATGAGGGCGATGTAGAGGCCGATGACGACGAGTGCGCCGACGAAGCCTTTTTCTTCGCCTATGGTGCAGAAAATGAAGTCGGTGTGCTGTTCGGGGACGTATTTCAGCTTGGTCTGTGTGCCGTTGAGGTAGCCTTTGCCGAAGAAGCCGCCCGAGCCGATTGCGATCTTTGACTGGTTGACGTTGTAGCCGGCGCCTCGGAGGTCTTCTTCGATGCCGAGTACGACTTTGATGCGCTGCTGCTGATGGGGCTGGAGCTGATTGAATGCGAAGTTGACCGAGAACATGAAGGCTATGGAGAATAGCGCGGCTCCGCATGCGATGAGCATCTTGCTGCGACGCCGGCGGACCGACTCGACTATTATATAGATGCAGGCTATGGCTATCGATGACAGGATTATGGCGAGCGCTGGCACTTCGAGTCCGCATGGGCCTGTGAGAATCCAAAGGATAAGTCCGACCGAGGCGAAACCGATGAGCAGATTGCGGCCGATTTCGGTACGTCGTGAATACATTACCGACATGCCTGTCATAATAGCCATAATCATCAGCAGAATAGCAAATTCGCCTGTCGGAATGCCGAGGACTGCGGTCTCGGTAAATTTGATGGCGACGACAAAGATGATGACTGCCAGCATGGCCGAAAAGAGTATCAGACCGCTCATGCCTTCGCGGTAGAGGACAAAGAAGAGCGCCATGAATGTGAGCGCCGAGCCGGTTTCGTTCTGAGCGAGGATGAGGATGACAGGCAGGATGATAATTGTGATGGCCGCAACGTAGTTTGAAAATCGTGCGTTGAGAACAAACTGGTAGCCGCTGAAAAGTTTTGCGAGGGCGAGGGCCGTGGCGAATTTGGCGAATTCGGCCGGCTGCAGACTCATCGAACCGAAGGAAATCCATGAACGTGAACCCTTTATGCCGTGGGCTATGAATGGCGTGACAATGAGCAGGATGATGACGGCGATGTAGATCGGGTAGGCATATGTCTCATACATTCGGGCGTCGATGAGCAGGATTATGAAGCCGATTGCGAAGGCCAGGCCTATCCATCTGATTTGCTTGCCCGAGAATTCATCTATCGAAAAGAGACTCGCTTCGTCGAAGTCATAGCTTGCCGCATAGATGCTGAACACGCCGCAGACGACCAACAACACATATATTATAATAGTAGGCCAGTCGACGTTGCGCAGAATTGACGATGTCTCACTTCTTCGGTTTCGCATAGTAAATTCGGGAATTTAACATTTGTTCTTCCATCGGCTTGCGGTCGGGAGCGATTGTGCCTTTGAGATATTTTTCTATGACCAGACTGCCGATAGGAACGCCGTAGGTTGCGCCCCAGCCGCCGTTTTCGACATAGACCGCGACGGCAATCTGCGGGTCACGGTAGGGCGCGAAGCCCATAAATGCCGAGTGGTCGTTGCCGTGGGGGTTCTGGGCTGTGCCGGTTTTGCCGGCGACTTCGATGTCGGGGAGTGCGGCACGGCGGCATGTACCTCCTGTAACGGCCATTCGCATGCCTTCTGCGACATGTTCAAACCATTTCAGGTCGATGGTCGGACGGCGGCGCTCAAGATATTCGGCAGGCATGACGGTGTCCTGTATCTGTTTGACTGCGTGGGGCGTGACAAACCAGCCGCGGTTGGCGATTGTCGCGCAGAGGTTGGCAATCTGCAGCGGAGTGGCGAGAATTTCGCCCTGACCTATCGAAACTGAAATGATGGTGTTGGCGCTCCAGCGGCCTTCTTTATAATATTTGTCGTAGAACTTTGCGTTGGGAATGAAGCCGCGGTTCTCGCCCGGAAGGTCGACGCCGAGTTTGTAGCCGTAGCCCATCGAGACCAGATGGTTTTTCCAGATTTCGAATGCGGCGGCCGATGAACCGTACTTCGAACGGCGGTCGATCATAGCCTTGAAACCCCAGCAGAAAAATGCGTTGCAGGAAGTCTGCAGGGCGGGTTTCAGAGGCAGCGGTGCGGCGTGGGGGTGGCAGCCGACACGCAGTCCGCCGTTGATGTAGCCGCCGTGGCAGGGGTAGGGTGTGTTGAGGTCGATGATGCCTTCCTGCAGGAAAATCAGGCCCTGCGTCGGCTTGAAGGTCGACCCCGGGGGATACGACGCCATGATTGCGCGGTCGAAAAGCGGCCAGCTTTCGTCGTCGAGCAATCGTTTGTAATTGTTGCCGCGCTCTCGTCCGACGAGCAGGCGCGGGTCGTAGCCCGGACTTGAGGCGAGACAGAGTATTTCGCCCGTGGCGGGTTCGATGGCGACGACTGCGCCGCGCTTGCCGACCATGAGCGATTCGGCATATTCCTGCAGCTTGATGTCGAGGCTCAGACGCAGGTCGCGGCCCGATACGGGTTCGATGTCGTGAGCTCCGTCCTCATAGCGACCCTGAATGCGCCCGCGGGCGTCGCGGATGAGAATTTCCACGCCTTTCTGTCCGCGGAGATATCTTTCATAACTCTTTTCGACGCCGAGGTCGCCGGTGTAGTCGCCGAGAGTGTAATAGTCGTCGTTTTCAATATCTTTTGACGAGACTTCGCGTATGTTGCCGAGCACGTTGGCGGCTGTCGGGCGGTTGTATTGCCTCAGAATGCGTTTCTGGATGAAAAAGCCCGGAAAGCGGTAAAGTTTTTCTTGCAGACGGCCATAGTCCTGCGACGACAGCTGGGCGATGAGCCTTTGCGGCGTGTAGGCCGAATATCCGGGATTGAGTCGCTTGTCGCGCATGTCGGCAAAGCGTTTGACAAGTTGCTCGGGCGTGATGTTGAGTGTGCGGCAGAAGTCGACGGTGTCAAACGGCTGGACGTCGCGCGGGATGAGCATCACGTCGTAGGCCGGCTGATTGTAGACCACAAGTTGATCGTTTCGGTCATAAATCAATCCTCGCGACGGATAGATGGTCTTCTTCAGGAATGCGTTAGAGTCGGCCGAGGCCTTATAGCGGCTGTCCTGAATCTGGAGGTCGAAGAGCCTTATAAGGTAAATCAGTGCGATGACAATGATGAAACCGCTGATGACATATTTCCGTTTTTCTAAATTGTAGTTTTTTCTCACGACCGTTTAAAGGAGAGGCTGTCGATAGCGTAGATGATGATTAAAGTGAACATTGTGCTGAATATGGTGCGGAGTATCAGCAGACGGAAGTTGAAGAACTGGAATGCTTCGATGGTAAAGACTGTGAAGCAATAGATGAAGACCATCGTCAGCAGATATTTCATATATGCCGCCGGGCCCATTGTGGCGATCGAAGGCCTGAAGCCTGAAAGGTCGTCGTCATACGACATGTAGAGATGGTAGACCGGTTTGCGGACGAATGCGAGTATGGTGCATGCCAGCGCGTTCATGCCCGCCGTGTCCGAAAATATGTCGACGACCATGCCCGTGACGAAGCCTATGGTCATGGCCCAGTTGGTACTCAGGGTTATCGGCAGGCTGATGATCAGGTATATGAAAACCAACGGCAGGGCGACGTTGAAGAGTATCAGGTTGTTGAATATCACAGCCTGCGCCGGAATCAGCACGATAAACAGCAATATGAATGTCAGAACGGTTTTTGTCATTTGCGTTTATCTTTTCTTGATTTGTCGTCGGAGTTGCGTTGCTCGATTTCGGCAAGCTCCTCGCCGTAATTGTTCATTACCACCTGAACGTTGCTCAGCGCCGTGAAGTCGGCAAAGAGTTTGACTTTGAGAGTGAAGAAGTTCTCATTGTGGTCTTTGTCGTCGTCAAGTATCAGCCCGACAGGCAGTCCGGGAGGGAAGACAGCCGAATAACCGCTTGTGACCACCGTGTCGCCGGGTTTGTAGATAGTGTGACGCGGCAGTTCCTCAAGCAGCGCGGTTGTCGGGTCGTTGCCGTCCCATACGAGTGAGCCGAAATGTTCGCTGCCCTTTATTTTGCACGACAGTCTGAAGTCGGGGTTGAGCAGCGAAATCACTCTTGAACTGCGTTTACCGACAACGCTGATTATGCCGACGACGCCGTTCTGGTCGACAACTCCCAGTTCGGCGCGCAGACCGTCGTTTGAGCCTTTGTCTATCGTCAGATAGTTGTATGGCCTGGAGATGCTGTTGTTGATGACGTGAGCGACGATGAAGTTAAAGTGGGTTACACCGCTGTCCACGACAAGGGTGTCCTTGAATTCGGCTTCGGCATATTTCTGAAGACTTTCCCGCAGGTTGACGACTTCCTGCTCCAGGGCCGCATTGCGTCGGTTCAGATCTTCGTTTATGTCGCGCAGATTGAAGTATGA
This sequence comes from Muribaculaceae bacterium, assembly GCA_017889945.1. Lineage (GTDB taxonomy): Bacteria > Bacteroidota > Bacteroidia > Bacteroidales > Muribaculaceae > CAG-873. The sequence goes on along the minus strand of JAGAOW010000198.1, from coordinate 13,060 downwards.
AGTGACGTTGTGGCTTATCTGATACACTGCCGAACTTACCGAGTTGGCAGATGTGAGGTAAACATGACGCTGATAGGGATTATCCTGAAAAAGCAGCATACAGCTTATCACCACAAATATTGCGAAGACAAACCATTTGCTGTTTCTTATGAAAAAATCGAATAGCTCACGCACGGCCTTGCGTCACTGTAGAGACATTAACGGATGAGGAACGAGAATTTCGAAATATTCTTCAATGCCACATTTGTGCCGCGTGCCACTGCCAGCAGCGGGTCTTCGGCGATGTGGAACTGAATGCCGATTTTATCGGTCAGACGCTTGTCGAGACCGCGAAGCAACGCACCGCCGCCGGCAAGATAGATACCGTTGCGCACAATGTCGGCGTAGAGTTCGGGCGGGGTCTGTTCGAGAGCACCGAGCACAGCAGCTTCGATTTTCGAAATCGTTTTTTCTATACAGTGGCTTATCTCCTGATATGTGACAAGTACCTCCATAGGCAGCGCTGTCATCACGTTAGGTCCGTGCACGACAAAGTCTTCGGGCGGATTGTCGAGTTCGGTAAGAGCCGAGCCGACGTTCATCTTGATTTGTTCGGCTGTGCGGACGCCGACTTTGATGTTGTGGGCGCGGCGCATATGGTTCTGAATGTCTTCGGTCAGGTCGTCGCCGGCAATCTGTATACTCTTGTTGCTGACGATGCCGCCGAGCGATATGACTGCGATTTCAGTTGTGCCGCCGCCTATATCGACGATCATGTTGCCTTCGGGGGCTTCGACGTCGATGCCGATGCCGAGAGCTGCGGCCATAGGCTCGTAAATCATATACACGTCGCGTCCGTCGGCATGTTCCGACGAATCACGCACGGCGCGGATTTCGACTTCGGTCGAGCCCGACGGTATGCCGACTACCATTCGCAGCGACGGGGAGAACCAGTTGTTTTTGGCGCTGGCTTTCTTTACGAGGCCGCGAATCATAAGTTCGGCCGCGTTGAAGTTTGCAATCACGCCTTTGCGGAGAGGGCGCACAGTGCTTATGCCTGTCGGGCTCTTGCCCTCCATCAGGTGGGCGTCGGTACCGACGGCGATGAGCTTTTCGGTGCGGTTGTCGAGCGCGACAATCGAAGGCTCGTTGATTACGATTTTGTCGTTATGATAGATGATTGTGTTGGCTGTGCCAAGGTCTATCGCGATTTCTTTTGTCAGAGAGAATAGTCTCATTTCGTTTGTGGGAAATTTAATGTTTGAAATGACGGAAGCCGGTCATGACCATAGTCATGCCGTTGGCTTTGCAGTATTCGACGGAGTCGGTGTCGCGGATTGAGCCTCCGGGCTGAATGACTGATGTGACTCCGGCTTTATGGGCGATTTCGACGCAGTCGGCGAAGGGGAAGAATGCATCCGATGCCATGGTCGAACCGGCGAGGTCGAGGTCAAACGACTCTGCTTTTTCGATTGCATGACGGAGAGCGTCGACGCGCGATGTCTGACCTACGCCGCTGCCGAGAAGCATGCGGTTGCGGGCAAGCACAATGGCGTTGCTTTTTGAATGCTTGACGATTTTGTTGGCGAAAAGCATATCGGCAATCTGCTGCTCCGAAAGGCTGTCGCCTGACACGAGCTTGAGGTCGTCGGGTGTCTCGATTTTGGTGTCGCGCTGCTGCATGAGTGCGCCGTTGAGGATTGAGCGGAACGAATGGCTCGTTTTCAGACCCTGTTTCTGAACAAGGATTATGCGGTTCTTTTTCTGCTCAAGTATTGCAAGCGCATCGCTGCTGTAAGCCGGAGCGATGATGACTTCGAAAAATATCTTGTTGATTTCTTCGGCTGTTTTTGCGTCAACTTCGCGGTTTGTAATGATTACACCTCCGAATGCCGATACCGGGTCGCCGGCAAGGGCGTCGTGCCAAGCGTCGAGCAGTGTGTCACGCGATGCAAGACCGCAGGCGTTGTTATGCTTGAGGATGGCGACTGTCGTGTCGTCGAATTCTTCGATTAGCGAAACTGCTGCGTCGATGTCGAGCAGGTTGTTGTAGGACACTTCTTTGCCGTGGAGCTGTTCGAACATGGCGTCCAGATCGCCGAAGAAGAAGCCTTCCTGATGGGGATTCTCGCCGTAGCGCATAGGCTTCGAGCCGTCGATTGCGATGCGGAGTCCGCTCGGCCGGGCGGGTGCGCAGGCTGTTTTGTCGAAATAGTTGAATATGGCGCTGTCATAAAGCGACGAGACTCCGAAGGCTTCCTTGGCAAGAGTCAGACGCTCTTCGTAGCTTGAGGTCGCGCCGTGAGCGTCGAGCATTCCGGCGAGAATCGGATATTGCTTTTTCGATGCCACTATGACTACGTCCTTGTAGTTCTTTGCGGCTGCGCGGATGAGTGATATGCCGCCTATGTCGATTTTTTCAATTATGTCTTCAAGAGGTGCGCCCGAAGCTACAGTGTCTTCAAACGGATAGAGGTCGACTATGACCAGGTCGATTTCGGGAATTTCGAACTCAGCGGTCTGACGGCAGTCTCCGTCGTTGTCGCGGCGCGAAAGTATTCCGCCGAACACCTTCGGATGAAGTGTCTTTACGCGGCCGCCGAGTATCGACGGATAGCCGGTAAGATCCTCGACTGCGTCGCAGGGCATTCCGAGAGATTCGATGAACGAGCGTGTGCCGCCTGTTGAGAGAAATTTTACGCCGTCGGCGTGGAGTTTGCGGAGGATTTCGTCGAGACCGTCTTTATGGTAAACCGATACCAAAGCGGTGCGTATCTGCTTGATTTCTGACATAATTGGGATTGAGTTGACTATTTGGTGTGCAAAGTTAGCAAATATTCTCAAGCTTTTCGGCGCTTTACCCCAATAATGTTGATAAATTACGGTAAAATTTTTCATATGCAGTTTAAGAGCCGTTAACATTTATTGTCGAACCGGCTCTAAACGAGACCTCGGCTTTTTCAGAGGGTGTAGATTATGCCTATTCCTAACGCGATTATGTCCTTTAACGGAACTGATTTGTCGAGTATTTTTTGTCTGACATAGAGGTCGCAGGTCGACACCTCATAGTACACCGAAATTTTGCTGTGGAGATAGCGTTTGTTTTCGGGTATCAGATAAGTGAAACGCTGACCTAAACCGATATGGAAGCGCATGCGGCTCGAGAATCCGTAATAGCCGCTCGGATACCTGTCAGGTTCTGATACCCAGAAGTCGCCGTGGAGTATTGAGTTCAGCGACATGCTGACTGAAAGCGGGGTCACGTCACATCTGCCGTTGATGCCGATGCGCCACGGGTTGTATATCTCGCGTAGGGTTAGAGTCCAGTAGTGGCTATAGTTTTCGCGTTTGGGAAGAAAGCCTATCAGGGCGTGGGTCTCCCACTGTTTCGAACGGCCGTAGTTCCAGCCGAAACCGGCCGAAACCATGCCGATGTCGCCGGCATATTGCAATGTGAACAACCGTGGCATTATGTTCAGCCATGAGTTGCGCCGCTTTTCGACACGCTGCTGATATTTGGGCTTTTCATATCGCAGATTGTCGTTGCACAGGCAGGACTCTGTCGGCATATAGCATTCCCGGGCTGATGCAGTCGGAACTGTGGCCGATATCAACGCTATGATTGTTATCAAAGCTTTAAAATTCAACAACTTCATGCTCATAGCCGTCTTCGGTTATAGTAAAGATGAAAAACGTCCTTTTGGTCATATTGGCGCATTGGTAATATAGTATGCCGTTGTCAAAAATGTCGCTTATCGAAGTCGAATGATTGTGACCGTTGATGCAGAAGCCTCTCGGACATCGCAGAAGATCTTCGGGCAAGTCTGACGGCTGTCTGTCATATGTGGTTTCATCCATGCCCGGATATTTCGACAGGTAGTAGTTGAAAACCTTCGCGACGTTGTTGTTAAACTGTTCGTCATAGGGTCGCGAATGCATCGCCACAATCGTGTGTGTCAGGCTGTCGGGATGAGCGGCATTGATATTGTCGACCTCAAGCCGGTCGTTTTCGATGAAATCCAGGTCGGGAACAGGTCGCGAATAGTCATATTCGAGCGCTACGGTGTTTAATCCGACTATGTGTACATGGTCGATGTTCAGTGAGAAGTTTTCCGGCCCGAAAATAGTTTTAAACGTGTCTTCGCCATTGCCGAGGCAGTCGTGGTTGCCGATGATGGTCAGAAAGGGGATGCCGTAATTGTTGAGCATATCGCGTGCCCAGACATATTCTTTCGGCAGACCGAAGTCGGTCATGTCGCCGCCGTGTATTATAAAGTCGATGTCGCCGCGCTGTTTTATAAGGTCGAGAGCTGTATTCATGTCGCTTAAAGCGCCCTGTGTGTCAGTGATAAAAGCGAATTTGAACGGCGCTTTTATTCCGGCTGTCTCGAGTTGTTCGATAGTTGTGGCGTTTATGTCTTTTTGCCCGTGGATTTTGATTGAATAAGGATGATATTCAAAGTTGTCACAGGCTGTCGTTATAAGCGTCAATAGCGTTGCCGTTAATATTCCGATTGCAGTTTTCATGTCTGCAAAATTATAGATTTTCTAATCCCTGTAAACTCGGATGTGAAAAATGGAACAAAAAACAGGCCTGTTTTGCCAATCTTATCATCGCCGTGCCTTTTTGAATTTTTTATGTTGAAAAAATAAGTCGCAGCATGATAATTTGTTTGTGGATTTGTTGTATATTTGCAGAACTATTGATACCGACAATTTCTGAAATTTCAGGTTACTATACACTAATTGCATTCATTAATTATTTAATTATTTATTTTATAGCATATTATCTATTGACAAAAGTCTTAGACCGAGAGGCCGATTTATTTATTAAGAGTGATTATTAAAAAAGCTGAATTATGGAAACTAACGAAAACGAAAAAAAACCTAAGCGTCCGCGTATAGGTCAGATGCCTTCATCTACCGGTGATTCAAACGACACTAACCGTTATGAAAAAGTGAACTATAACCGAACCGACGATGGCGATGCCGCTGCCGGACAGTCTGCTCATCCTCACATCCAGCGTCCTTACCAGCCGCGATACAACAATAATAATTATAACGGTCAGAACCGACAGGGATATTATAACGGCGGGTCATACAATCGCTCTAATAATTATCAGTCTCGTCCGCGTCCCGATTTCGCTCAGACTGACGCAGCTCCTCATGCTGAAACTGCTGAAACCGCTGAAGGCGAAACTACGCAGAATTCCTACCAGCCCCGTTACAATAATAATTATAACCGTCAGGGCGGATATAATAACCATAACCGTCAGGGTGGCTATAACAATCAGAATCGTCAGGGCGGCTATAATAACCCCAACCGTCAGGGCACTTACAACAATCAGAATCGTCAGGGCGGCTATAATAACCCCAACCGTCAGGGCGGCTACAACAATCAGAACCGCCAGGGCGGATATAACAACCCCAACCGTCAGGGTGGCTACAACAATCAGAACCGTCAGGGCGGATATAACAACCCCAACCGTCAGGGCAGCTACAACAATCAGAACCGTCAGGGCGGATATAACAACGGCAATAATCAGGGGGGCTACTACAATCAGAACCGTCCCAACTCGCGCAATTTCAATCAGAACGGCCATGGATTCCATGCCCGTGGCAAGAGCTTTACGCCCAGACCCAAGCAGATTGAATACGAGATGCCGATTCCCGATCCTAACGAGCAGATCCGCCTGAACAAGTTCATGAGCAATGCCGGCATATGCTCGCGTCGCGAGGCAGACGAGTTCATCCAGCAGGGCCTTGTCAAGATTAACGGACAGGTTGTGACCGAGCTCGGTACGAAAATCAGCCATAACGACGTCGTCGAATATGATGAAAAGGTTGTTGCTCTCGAGCGTAAGTGCTACATCCTGCTTAACAAGCCGAAAGACTGTGTGACCACAAGCGACGACCCCAATGGCCGTCTGACTGTGATGGATCTCGTCAAAGGTGCTTGCAACGAACGCATATATCCCGTCGGTCGACTCGACCGCAACACCACAGGTGTGCTTCTGCTCACAAACGACGGCGATCTCGCCTCCAAGCTGACCCACCCGAAATATGTAAAGAAAAAGATCTACCATGTGTGGACCGACAAGGATATTGCCGAAGAAGATATGCAGCGTATTGCCGACGGCATCGAACTTGAAGACGGTCCTATTCATGCCGACGCAATCAGCTATGCGACCGAAACCGACCGTAATCAGGCCGGCATCGAAATCCATTCGGGCCGCAACCGCATCGTGCGCCGCATCTTTGAGTCGCTCGGATATCATGTTACCAAACTCGACCGCGTTTATTTCGCGGGTCTGACTAAAAAGAACCTCCCGCGCGGACGTTGGCGCTACCTCACTCAGGAAGAGGTCAACATCCTCAAGATGGGTTCATTTGAATAATTTGCCAAATCATTATCATATAAGAATGAAAAGAACGAAAATTGTCGACATATTTAACCCCACCTTGCTCGGACAGGAAGTCTGTGTGAAAGGTTGGGTTCGTACACGTCGCGGAAATAAATATGTGCAGTTTGTTGCGCTTAACGATGGCTCGACTATCAAGAACATCCAGATTGTATTCGACATGAACCAATTTACCGAAGAGCAGCTCAAGCTGGTCACAACCGGTTCGTCTCTCTGTGTCGAAGGCATTTTGGTTGAATCTATGGGCAAAGGACAGTCTTGTGAAGTGCAGGCTAAAACTCTTGAGGTGTACGGCACTGCCGACCCCGAGGCTTATCCCCTGCAGAAAAAAGGCCACACACTCGAATTCCTTCGCGAAAAAGCACATCTACGTCCGCGCACAAACACCTTTGGCGCTATTCTGCGTGTGCGCAGCGCTTTGGCATACGCTATCCACAAATTTTTCCAGAAAAAAGGTTTCTTCTATCTCAACACTCCTCTTATCACAGCGAGCGACTGCGAAGGTGCCGGTGCCATGTTCCAGGTAACGACCCTTCCGCTTAACGATCTGCCTAAGAACGAGGATGGCTCTGTCGACTATTCGAAAGATTTCTTCGGCAAGCCGACTTCCCTCACTGTCAGCGGACAGCTCGAAGGCGAACTCGGAGCTACCGCTCTCGGTGCGATTTACACCTTCGGCCCGACTTTCAGAGCCGAAAACTCCAACACTCCGCGCCACCTCTCTGAATTCTGGATGGTTGAACCCGAGATTGCTTTCTGTGATATTACAGAAAACATGGATCTTGCCGAGGAATTTGTCAAATATTGCATCCGCTATGCTCTCGAACATTGCAGCGACGACATCGAATTCCTCGCCGACCATTTCGACAAAGGCCTTGTCGAACGTCTCGAATTCGTTCTCCACAACGATTTTGTCCGACTGACTTATACCGAAGGCGTCAAGATACTTGAGGAATCTGGCCGTAAGTTCGAATATCCCGTAAGCTGGGGCATCGATTTGCAGAGCGAGCACGAACGTTATCTTGTCGAGGAGCATTTCAAGAAACCCGTCATCCTGACTGACTATCCGAAGGATATCAAGGCTTTCTATATGAAACAGAACGAGGATGGCCGCACAGTCCGTGCTATGGACGTCCTTTTCCCGAATATCGGCGAGATTATCGGCGGTTCTGAACGTGAGGCTGATTATAACAAACTGCTCGCTCGCATCGAAGAACTCAATATTCCGATGAAGGATATGTGGTGGTATCTCGACACCCGCCGTTTCGGCTCTGTGCCTCACAGCGGCTTCGGTCTCGGCTTCGAACGCCTCGTGCTTTTTGTTACCGGCATGACCAACATCCGCGACGTAATTCCCTTCCCCCGCACTCCCAACAACGCCGAGTTTTAATTCGACAACTCCGAATTTTAAATTTGTTTATATACAAGCGAGGCGGTGTTCCGATTGGTACACCGCCTCGTTGATTCTTCAAGAGAATTTAGTTCTCCAATATTTGCTAAGTACTGATTAGTTTTCTGCTAACAGCGACTGGAGATAGGGCAGTAGTTCGTCTCTCATCCTTTCATGCTGACCCTTCGACGGATGCCAGTCTGCACCGTAGCCTAAGTCGCCGGTGCAAGGCGAGAAATCAAATCTGTAGACATTCTCACGTCCTTCGCTGACCTTGTCAAGCGAAGCCTTGACCTTCTCAAGCCACTCGCCGTTGAGCATCGGGCCGTTGAGAACCACGATTTTCGACGAAGGATATACCTTGCGGAGATGATCGAGAAATTCGTTGTACTTCTCTTCAAATAATTCGTTGTCAAACAATTCGAGCGACGTATCGTTTGTGCCGAGATTGATACATATTATAGCCGGCTGAAACGAACTGTGGTCCCATTCGTGGTCGGGCGAATAATATAATGTACGGTCAAAAAGGTCGGGCATACGGTTGCCGGGTGTTCCTTTGATGTCGCCGCCATAGCTTCTGTACATGCCTATACCCGAGCGGGCAATCATATGGAAATCTGCGTTGAGCGCGCGGGCTATAAGGTATGCGTAGCTCAGTGTGTGGTTCTCGTTCTCAAAGCTGAAGTGAACTTGTGCGCTGTCGGCTTCCGTGCCATAGCCGCATGTAATCGAGTTGCCGATAAACATGAGCTTGAGTTCGGGGCGTACGGGCGCTGGCAACAGTTTTGCTCCCGGACCGAAAATTTCAAAGCCTCTGAATTCCGGCAACTTTTCGTGGCCCTCGATGGCATAGGCAATGCGGGCGCTGTGCTGACCTTCTGCAAGCGAATCTGCAAGCACTATTGTCGAGGTCGAATCTGTGAAATTGATTTTGTATGCTTCGTCATCGTCGATTTCAACCATAAACTGGCCGCTGCCGGGCTTGGCCGACATTGACAGACCTGTGCCCTCGAAGTTGAGCATAGCTGTCACGCCGGGATAATTGAATTCGATGTCCATAGAGTCGTTAGTGAACGTACGGCCGATGTAGAGTATGTCGGGATTTGTAGGCTCGACTTTTACATTGCCGTGGTCGCAGGCCGTAGATATCAGCAGCAGTGTGCTAACAATAGCTACCGACGGCCCGAGGCTTGAAAGTTTTTTCAGGATTCTCATTTTGTTGATTGGTTTTTATATGTTTGGATTTGAAATAAATTCTTAGTCAGCATATGGGGCAAACATGCTAGTCGACAGATACTTTTCGGCGCGGTCGGGGAATATTACCACGATGTTGCCGCTCACGATTTTTTCTGCCGTTCTCGCCGCAGCAAGCATGGCCGCGCCACTGCTCATGCCGGCGAATATTCCTTCTTCGAGTATGATGCGGCGAGCCATTTCTATCGCTTCTTCGCTTTCGATCATCTCTTGTACGTCGATTTTCGACGGATCGTAGATGCCGGGCACGATGGCTTCCTCCATATTTTTAAGACCTTGGATATAGTGGCCCTTGACGGGTTGGGCGCAGACGACCTTCACATCCGGCTTGAGGGCGCGCAGAAAGCGCGATATGCCCATGATTGTGCCCGAAGTGCCGAGTGCGCAAACCAAGTAGTCGATTTTGCCTTCGGTCTGCTCCCATAGCTCGAGTGCCGTTCGCTCATAATGCGCCAGATAATTGGCCGAGTTGGAAAACTGGTCGGGCATATAGTATTTGTCGGGATTTTCGGCGACTAATTTGCGTGCCATTCTTATTGCGCCGTCAGTGCCTTCCGCGCCGGGAGTCAGGATGACCTTCGCCCCGAACGAACGGATTATTTTTCGGCGCTCGACCGACACCGCGTCGCTCATCACTATTTCGACCGGATAGCCTTTGACTACTCCGGCCATCGCGAGTCCTATGCCTGAGTTGCCCGAAGTGGCCTCGATGATGGTTTTGCCCGGCTTCAGCAACCCTTTTGCCTCGGCGGCTTCAATCATCCTCACGGCGATGCGGTCTTTTATACTGCCGCTCGGGTTGAAACCTTCTAATTTCGCAAAAATATTGACATTCGGGTTGGGATTCAACCTGTTGATGCGCACAATCGGCGTTCTGCCGATACATTTCAATATATTATTGTATAGTTCCATAATGTGATGTTGTTTCTTGGCACAACAATCGGGCTGCCCTCTTGGTTTAAAGCGACACACCTCCGAAACCATCTGTCGTGGTGGAGTCGGAGGTGTGGTTTGGGTTTAATCTGATATTTTATGCCTTTGCTGCAAGAGGTGCGGGCACATTGTATACTCGCTGTGCGAGTTCCTGGTCGAACATATAGAGAGCCATGCCGTTGTCGCCGATGAGTTTCAGACGGTCGATCATGTTATTGGCTGTCTCTTCTTCCTCGACCTGCTCTGAGATAAACCAGTCGAGTTTGCCGCGGGTTGCGTAGTCGTTCTCAGCTTCTGCAAGTGCATAGATGCTGTTGATGAGCGATGTTACCTTTTCTTCGTGAGCAAGCGTAGCTTCGAATGCTGCAAGAGGCGATGCCCATGTAGTAGGCACTTCGTCGATGGCTTTGAGCATTACGCGGCCGCCGCGTGATACTAAGTAGTTGATGAAGATTTCGGCGTGTGCCTGCTCTTCTTTGAATTGGATGCGATACCAGTTGGCGATGCCTGCATAGCCGTCAGCTTCAAACTGCATTGCCATCGAAAGATAAAGATATGCCGACCAGAATTCGGCATTGATCTGCGCATTGATAGCGTCTTCTATTTTTCTGTTGATCATGACTTTAAGTGATTAGTTATATATGTTCACTTGTTTCGTGCAAAAGTACGCCAATATTTTTTCAAATACAATACCCGCGCAACATAATTTTAGAGCCGTTTTGTTCAATATTTGTTAACGGCATTCGAATCAAAAAGTTCATTACTACGCGATTGCAAAAAAAATGAGCGCCGACGCGAAAAGCCGGCGCTCATAAGTAAGATTGTGGAAAAACGGTTTATCTGAGGTAAACTTTGCTGCTGCCTTTAGCCGTGCGGCGGATGTAGAAGCCGGGAACGAGCTTGTCGACGCTGACGCGTATGCCCTGAAGGTTGAAATATTCAACCTCGCCATCCGCATTGTCATCGGCTATAATCTCATCCAGTCCTGCTGAGCCGAGGGTCACGATGTTCGACATTCTCGATTCGCCGTTGTCGTAGACTGCGGTCACGCCGTATCTGTGCCAGTTGTCATCGACCGGAACCGAGTATGCCGGACTGGAGATGGGCGACGGTGTCACGAGCGTGCCGTCGACATAAACGTTGTAGCCTTTGAAATTGGACTTTGCGAATTCCGCACCTTCGGGAGCATAGCTTATGTCATCGAGCAGCAGGGCAAACGAGTTGGGCGATGTGCATCTGATGGCAAAATATGTCGCCTCCTCGGGAAGCACGAATGCAGCCGGTGTCCATGTCATGCCGACAGTCTGTCCTGACACTCGTGTGAAGCTTTCGGGACGGTTGTCGGTGGTCGACACAAGAATTTCAAACTGTTCGCTGTATGCGTTAAGGACGCTTCTTGCATATAATTTGACGAGTTGCACATTGCCTGCCAGACGCGGCGATATCAGCCAGTCGTCGCTGTTGCCTTTGCGCGGTGCATACGAAATCAGCATCTGGCTTCCAGAACGCGGACGCCAGTCGGGAACTGTCATTCCCGTCTTATCGTCGCCGGGCTGATAGTTAATCGAGAGGCCGGCTTTGACGGGATTGAACACCTGCCATGCCATGGCTTCGCCGGCGTGGTCATATTGCAGAATCTGACCGCTGACACCGCTTGAGATACCCCATGTCGGTTGTTTGTCGCCGTCGTAAAGCGTCCAGTTGCCGATATTGTTGATGATAAACGAGGTATAATCGTCGAAACCTTCGCATACCGGTTCGGGCTGGGCGGTCGACGCATCGGGAGCGGACCAGGTAAGGCGGGCGTTGCCGTCGACTTTTTCAACCTCAAGGTCGGTCACATAGGCCGAGCGCGGCAGGTCGAGGAACATCTGAATCTCTTCCGAACGGTTGTCGGCTGCCTTCATGTCGGGCGCATAGACCACTTCGGCCTGCAGAGGGTTGAGCTGCGTGCAATCGATTGTAGCTACGAAATTATGTTTCACGCTTGTCGACATGCCCGGTGCGAGGCGAGTTCCCGCTACTTCGCTAATGATGATATTGCCATTGTAGAAGCGCACTTTGTAGTCGGTGGCGTCGATCAGACCGCGGTTGGTCACTGTGGCTTTGAGTTCGGCTGTCTGTCCGAGTTCCATGATGGCGGGAGCGGAGAATGAGGTCAGTTCAAGGTTATGGTCTATCATGTCGTCGAACACGATGTTGTCGATAAACACCATCGATGCATCCTTGGCTACGCCGCGCAGACCGATCTGGATATAGCGTTTGCCGATATATCTGTCGAGCGGAACGATTACCTGTTTCCATCCGAAATCGCCGGGTTTGCCTGATGCGGAGACATATTCGACTTCTTCCCATCCGTTACTTTCGCTGTTGACCATAAGCGACATGCCGTTGCCGCTGCCAAGAGATTTGTATATGTAGAAGCTGACCGCCGGATGAATGACTCCATTGAGCTCGAAGCGGTTGGAGTAGAGCATTGCCGTATAGCCTTCGGCCGGGGGCGTCGCGCTTGAAACGGGATAGAACACCGCCATGCCACCGTCGTTGTCATACGGTGTCACTTCCGGATTGCTGTTGTTTTCAGCCACGCCCCATGCAGCATCGTCGCTGCGGCTGATATATGCGAGTACCGATGTCGAAGCGCAGCGCGGGAAGCTCTCGATAAGCGGAATCTTCGAGAATGCATCGCCGACGAAAATCGAGTTGGAGTAAGAACCTTCGCTTGTGCCCACACTGTTGTTGACTTTGACGATGTATGCGACCGGTGCTTGGTCGGGACGCGACAGTTCGGTGTCGGCGTAGCTCATCTCTGTAGTCTTGTCAGCGACTACTTCCTGCTCGCGTGCGCTGAAGTAGCGTATAACGGTGTAGGTCACCCCGTCGGGGTCGATATAGTGTCCGTCACGGCCGACATTGTCGGGCTTGCTCCATGTGACGGTAGGCACACCGTCAACATCGCGAAGCACTATGTCGTTTGCTTCGCCGGGCACGTCAAAGCCTACAAATACTTTCTGCTTGTCGGTCAAGCCGCGGTAGCCGTCGGCATAAGCTACGACGGTGTATGTGTTGTAGCCTTGTGCGG
>JAGAOW010000197.1 GCA_017889945.1 Muribaculaceae bacterium | reverse complement strand
TGGTAATATGCTCGCATGGGCATCACAAGTCAGGAGTGGAGATCCGGACAACTTTGAGGGTAGAGCGGCTGCATACTATTGGAAAAATCTATTCAAAGAATACCCTGATTTTTTACGAAGACAAAATGGAGACGCACCAAATGCACTGCTTGACTATGGTTATGCGATATTGAGAGCTGTAATTGCTCGAAGCCTTGTTGCAAGTGGACTGATACCAACACTTGGCATACATCACTCCAATAAATATAATGCCTATTGTCTTGCCGATGACATCATGGAACCATACCGCCCATATGTTGACTTGTTGGTAATAAATATCATGAGAATACACAAATTGTCGCCCGAAATTTCAAATGAAACAAAAAAATTGTTGTTGACTATTCCAGTCATAGATGTCAAAATGGGCAAACTTTCACGTCCATTAATGGTAGCGGCTTCAATGACTACGGCGTCTCTCGCAAAATGCTATCTTGGAGAAATAAGAAAACTTGTCTATCCTGAAATAGAAATTTAAAAGCTTTTATTGGATATATTTTTCAATGCCAATAGATTTTATCTCATACAATCGTATAAGCGCTTATCAACTTATGTGGATATTGGTCATGTTCGACTTGCCAACTGAAACAAAACTCCAACGGAAAAGGTACACCGAATTTCGAAAGTTTCTGATTCAAGATGGATTTTCAATGTTTCAGTTCTCGATTTATGTTCGCAACTGCGCTTCGCGTGAAAACACTAAAGTGCATATTGACCGAATAAAGAAATGTCTTCCGGTAGAAGGCAAAATCTGTATAATTACTATAACTGAAAAACAGTTTAATGACATTTTATTATTCGAAAAACGAAAAGAAACACCATCACTGCCGGCTTCAATTCAACTTGAATTCTTCTGATAATATATAACTACTAACAATCTCGAAAAATATAGGTACATAGTGATATATTCCGTTATCTATAAAGCACGCAATACTAAAAAATCAGTGAAAAATTTCACTGATTTTTTAACTCTATTCTTTGACATAAACACCTATAAATCAAAGTAATAGACCGCTTAAGCTGTGAATAATCACACAAAAATAGTAAAATCTAAGCAAATCACAACTGATTGGTTCGGCGGCAACGCCGGGATTTGCTGTGAATAATCACACAAAAATAGTAAAATCTAAGCAAATCACAACTGGTATGCTTTTACCCATTTTTTGGGACTGCTGTGAATAATCACACAAAAATAGTAAAATCTAAGCAAATCACAACTGTCATGCACGAGACAGAACGGACAATGGGCTGTGAATAATCACACAAAAATAGTAAAATCTAAGCAAATCACAACTTTCGCACCTCCCCGCAATCCTCGCCAGCTGCTGTGAATAATCACACAAAAATAGTAAAATCTAAGCAAATCACAACTGATGCGGGAGGGCAAGAGAGCCGCCCGGAGCTGTGAATAATCACACAAAAATAGTAAAATCATGGCAAACCACAATATCAGGACTTCTTTTGAGATAGATTGAATTTGTCGGGGGCTTAGCGCATGCGGGCGAAGGCGCGGAGGTATTTGCGCAGGGAGGAGACCATTTCGAGGGTTTCCTGGAGGACGTTCATGTAGACGTAGAGGACGGTCATGGCTTTGGCATCGCCTTCGCGTATCTGGTCGTGGATGCTGTGGTAGGCCACGGAAATTTCATCTTTGATTGCATCGCAACGCCGGCGCAGCGCTTTAACATCGGCCTGCGAAGAGGGGGTAACCACTGCGAGGGCTTCGGCAAATAGCTCGTTGACGTGGCCGCTTACGCGACGGAAGTCGGGAACTCGCGACTGGGGCAGAGGGAGAAAATTGTTGCCGATGTGCTCGGTGCAGACTTCGTCGATACGCCGCAGGTTGTAGAGCATCGACATGCAGCAGTTGTTGCTGAGGTAGAACCATGCGCTTTTTTCGATGGCTGTCTCGCGGACTACGTTGCGCAGACATAGCGTCTCACGCCGGCGTTCGGCCTTGAGTACATCTTTCTCGTTGGCGAGTTCGCGGCCTGTTTTTTCCAGTGTGCTGATGTCGTTGCTGATGAAGGCTTCGGTTATGCGACTGTAGACATTGGCGGCAAAGGTCAGGAAGCGCTGCTGGTTATCGATGATGTAGACGAAGAGCAATGGCCAGGTCTTCTCTTTGTCCTCGCAGCCGATGATGGCGTTGAACAACGTGTCGGCCGCTTTGTCGGCTTCTTTGGTCTTAAATCGGCGGTTGCTCCGGATGACAATCAGGACGGTCAGCACGGCAAGGGCAGCCATGGCCCATATGCCGCCATGATATGTGAGCAGAACGATTAGTCCTGCGCCGATGAAGGCCACACCTGCAGTAATAAACCATCCGCCGATGACAGAAATGACGCCTGTGACGCGAAATACGGCGCTCTCACGGCTCCATGCGCGGTCGGCAAGTGAAGTACCCATGGCGACCATAAAGGTCACGAATGTGGTCGAGAGAGGCAGTTTGAGTGATGTGCCGATGGCGATGAGCGTGCCGGCAAGGACAAGGTTGACCGAAGCTCTGACCAAATCGAACGAAGCTCCGTGGGCAATAATAGAATCGTCGACATTGAAGCGGCGGTCTATCCAGAGCCGAAGCCGTGGGGGAGTGACGCGATGAACCCAATCTATAAACGAAAGCGACCATCTGACCAGACGTCGGCCGATGCGCGACGAACCGAAGAGCTCGTCGCCGGCGCTCTGGCTTCCGAGGCCAATCTGTGTTTTTGTCACATTGCGCGCCTTGCGCGATGTAGCCAGAGAGACGACCATTATGACTCCCGCGCCTAAGAGAAACCAGAAGGGTGTGTTGGCCGGAGCGTTGAGCGAGCCCATCAGAAACGAGTCGGGATTGCCGCTGCCGTTGGCGACATAGTCCTGATAGGCCGAAAGGCCGGTAAGCGGCACGCCGATGAAGTTGACAAGGTCATTGCCCGCGAAGGCCATCGCAAGAGCGAATGTGCCTGTCATGACGACAACTTTGAGGACATTGACCTTCAGAGCATGTAAGAGCTGCATCAGAAGGGTGCTCGCGACAAAGCATCCGGCAATCAGCAGTCCTGTATGGGCGTTGATCCACTCCACGGCTGCCGGAGAGATGAGTACCGTGCCTTTAGCGCCTGTTATGAGCAGGAAATATATGATGGCCGTGATGCAAAAGCCTCCGAATATGCCTATTTTCCATTTGAGCCGCGAACGGTAGTCGAACGAGAATATCGTGCGCGTCAGAAGCTGAACGACTGTGCCGAAAACAAACGCTATGGCGACCGACAGGAAGATGCCCATGGTCACAGACAAGGCTTTCTCGGTGTTGAGCAGCTGTCCGAGAGTGAGATCGGCGTCGCCGCCGGCAATCTTGATAAGCGAAACGACAAATGTTGCGCCAAGCAATTCGAAAACGATGGAGACGGTGGTCGAAGTCGGCATGCCGAGGGTGTTGAACACGTCGAGGATGATGATGTCGGCCACAGTCACGGCGACGAAGATACACAGCAGCTCGTAGAAAGAGAATTGTTCGGGATGGAAAATGCCGTGTCGGGCAATGTCCATCATGCCGTTGCTCATGGCCGCACCTATCAGGATGCCTATCGAGGCGACAATCAACACTCGCTTGAACGATGCAGCTCCCGAACCGACAGCCGATGTCATAAAGTTGACCGCATCGTTGCTCACTCCGACAGTGAGGTCAAAAATAGCAAGTACGAACAGAAAAATTATGATACAGAGAAAGACATATTCCATATAAAATCTGCATGATTTGACTCTGCAAAATAAACAACGGAATATATCCTATTTGTTCCTTAAAAATAAAAATATTATGAACGACAGAGAGTGATTTCAAATCGCAGGCCGCCGGCGGGTCGGTTAGAGGCTGCAATCGTGCCGCCGTGGAACACGACGACATTCTTGACAATCGACAGACCGAGTCCTGTGCCTCCGAGACGGCGGCTGCGCCCTTTGTCGACACGATAGAAACGCTCGAAGATGCGGGGCATATGCTCGGCCGGTATGCCTTTGCCGTTGTCGGCAAACTCGACTGTCCGAGATTTATAACTGACAGAGCGGACTCTGATTTCGATGCGGCTGCCGCCGGAATAGGTAATGGCATTATCAATGAGATTGTAGAACACCGAGGACAGCAGCATGGAGTTGCCTCTCATCGGAAGGCTGCCCGACACCTGATTGTCGATTTCGAAACTGTGCTCTATGACGACGGCGTCCATGTCGGCAACGATTTCGGCTATAATCTTCGACAGGTCGATATCTTCTTTCGTAATCATGCGTCCGCCTTCGTCCATACGCGTAATCAGCGACACCTCATCGAGGAGACGGCGCAGGCGCACACACTGAGAATAGCAGCGGCCGAGAAATTCCGAACGCTTGTCGGCCGACATGTCTTCGTGGGTAAGCAGAGTTTCAAGACAGACCTGCATGGAAGCGACGGGAGTCTTGAGTTCGTGATTGATATTGTTGGTCAGCTGACGTTTTATTCTGATTTTCTCTTGCTCTTCGCGGAGCACAGCCGAGTGTTCGCGGTCACGTTCGGCGATGGCGTCCTGCAGACGCGCATAGAGCCTGATTATATGGCTCGATATGTCGCCGAGCTCATCATGGGGGAAGGGTGTCTCGCCGTAAATACGTTCGCCGTTTTCGGCCTTCCGGGCAAAATCGTTAAGACGCCTGATGTGCTGGCCCACGCGCCGAGTGGCAAAAAAGCCTGCTATACACATTATGGCAAGCACGGGAAACATGACCCACAGGAAAGTCATGTCGGCGGTAAGCAATTCCTGAAGAGATACCGAATAGGGCACGGCGGTGCGCACGATATAGTTTTTGCCCTTTTTTGCGGAATAAAAATAGAGTGTGCCAGTAGTTGCACTCATGCGGCTGACCGAATAGCCCTCGCCTTTGGCTATGGCCGATGCAATCTCGATGCGCTTGCGATGGTCGGTGTTGGGCAGCGAGTCGAGCAGATTGTCGTAGACTATGCAGCCCGAATTGTCGATTATGCTCACACGGAGATCCGGGACAGGGAATTCGGCGCTGTAGTCGATGACACGTCCTTCGTCAAGACTTTTCAATATCTGACTGTTGACGAGCTGAAGCATCGAATTGAGCTCGTCGGCCTTGTACTGCTTCTCGCGGTAATACTGAAAGGCGACGAGGCAGCCCCCAAGCAGGCAGGAGTAGGCGACAAGCCAAAGGAAAAGCCGGTCGTGATATGACAGTTTCCTATTCGATGAACCCATAGCCGTAGCCTGAGCGGGTAACGATATGACGGCCATAATGGCCGAGTTTGCGGCGCAGACGGTTGATGTGGACATCGATGACGCGGTCGACGACTATGACTTCGTCGGTCCATATGCGTTTGAGAAGCTCGTCGCGCGAAAAGACTATGCCTTTGTTTTCGACAAGGGTCTGGAGCAGTTCAAATTCCTTCTTAGGCAGTTTCAGGTCAACGCCGTCGAGGCTACACGACTTGCTGCCGAGATCAAGGACAATGCCTCTGAAGCTGACGGTCTGCGGCGCAGGTGCGGCGGTGTCGTCAGACGAACGCCGGAGTACGGTTTTGACCCTGGCGATAATGTTGCGAAGCGAATATGGTTTGGTAATGTAGTCATCGGCGCCGAGCTCGAGGCCGGCAATCATATCATCTTCTCCGTCCTTGGCCGTGCAGAAAATAATCGGAATGCGGGCGGTCTCGGGATTTGATTTAATAATCCGAGCCAGCTGCACACCGCTGATTTCGCCCATCATGATATCGAGGAGAACGAGAGAATAATCTGACAACTTCATCGTCAGAGCATGCTCGGCACTGTAGGCCACGTCTACAAGAAAGCCTTCTTCCTCAAGATTAAACCTCAGAACTTCGCACAAGGTCTCTTCGTCGTCGACAACCAATATCTTATTCTTCATATTCTGCAATTATTTATTGCAAATTTAATAAATGAAGAGCTAAGCGTGCAAGTGAATCAAAAACTTCACAAAGAATTAATAAAAAAACTCCCGGGCGGCTCGTGTGAGCTGTCCGGGAGTCGGTTAGAAGGGGCGGTTACCTACTCTCCCACTTTCGCAGTACCATCGGCGTGGTGAGGTTTAACTTCTCTGT
>JAGAOW010000196.1 GCA_017889945.1 Muribaculaceae bacterium | reverse complement strand
TGGGCTGACCTTCGAGGTCAAGACGCTGGATTTTGTATCCGTGGTTGTCGGGAGCCGGACAGAATGTAGCATCTATATGAGCTCCGGTATGGAGACCTTTGCCGCTGAGGGTAAAGCTGTCTTTTAAGGTCTGTTGCTTCATTGTGATATGTGGTTATTTGTTATTTTGCATTTTTCTCAAGTTCGCCGACTCTGGCAAACAATTCGCCCAAACGCTTGATATACGCGCTCTGGCGCATGAAATCCCGGGCCGGAACTGCGGGATAACCCATTATGCGGCTTCCGTCGGCTACGTTGTTGGGCACACCGCTCTGTGCGCCTATCTGCACGTCGTTGCCTACATGGATATGGCCGGCGAAGCCTACCTGACCTCCGACCATACAGTTGCTGCCGAGTTTGCTCGAACCGGCCAGACCGGCCTGGGCCGCGATGACTGTCGATTGTCCGATTTCGACGTTGTGTGCAACCTGTATCAGGTTGTCGAGCTTTGTTCCGCGGCCTATGCGGGTTGCCCCCATAGTGGCGCGGTCGATGGTTGTGTTGGCGCCGATTTCGACATCGTCGTCGATTTCTACTATGCCGATCTGGGGTATCTTGTGATAACCGTCGGGTGTCGGTGCAAATCCGAAACCGTCCGCGCCGATTACCGCGCCCGAATGGATGATGCAGCGTGCGCCGACACGGCATCCGTCATAAATCTTCACACCCGGATAGATAATTGTGCCGTCGCCGATGACGCAATTGCGTCCTACATAGGCTTGTGGAAATATCTTGACGCCTTTGCCGAGTTTGCAGCCTTCGCCGACATAGGCGAAGGCGCCGACATAGGCGTTTTCATCCACAGCGACTCCGTCGGCTATATGACATGGCTGTTCGATGCCGGTCGGGATGACAAACATGAATTGTGCTACCATGGTCAGAAGTGCCGAAAGGGTAGCATAGGGGTCATCGACGCGTATCAGCGTCGCTTTGACGGGGTGTTCGGCTTCAAAGTCTTTGCGGACGAGGACTATTGAGGCTTGGGTGCTATATATATAATGGGTATATTTCGGGTTTGCCAGAAAACTTATCGAACCGGGCTTTGCTTCTTCTATCTTGGAGAAAGTGTTGACTGTTACGTCTTTATCTCCTTCGATAATGCCGTTAACTTGTCGGGCAATCAAATCAGCAGAAAATTCCATTTTTATTTTGTCGACATTTTGTTTTAAAACTAAATGCAAAATTGCGAAAAAATATCAACATACACCTTATAATACTACCGAAAAAGTCCATAAACTTGCCGATTTTGATGTTTCGGCAGGTTTATCCGACGAGATAAAAGTTATAGTAACATCGTTAATGATGCTATGCATCCTTTTTCTCAGAGTTGCCTAATCCAATGTAAATGACTATTTTTTGCATTGAGTCCGATGCAAACTAAAAGGGTCGAATTCGACCCTTTTTGTGAGACGTTGTCAAGGAATTACTAATTTGCATTGAAAATCAGTGTTTTCCTCGATTCAAGAACTAATAGCGGTACAATTGGCCATATCAAATAATGTGATTGCCATAAAAATAATCCAAAAATTATTTGGTCATATTAGATACTGTTTGTAATTTTGCAAACAACTAACAAGAAGTAATATGACGAAATTAGAGATAACACCTGAACAGGAGCGACTTGCGAGGTTCGCAAAAGCTATGGGGCATCCTACTCGTATTGCTATCCTGCATTTCCTTGCCCAGAGAAACGAATGTTTCTTCGGCGACATTCATGAGGTGCTACCTATAGCAAAGGCAACGGTATCGCAGCATCTGAGCGAACTAAAAGAGGCTGGGCTAATTCAGGGCACAATCGAGCCGCCAAAAGTAAAGTATTGCATCAACGCAGAGAACTGGAGACTTGCCCGGCAACTGTTTTCGCAGATGCTTGACGATTGCTGTCCCGCAAAAAAGAATATCTGCTGCTCATAAGCACTATTTTTTGCTCACAATGTTCGTAATTCGACAAATAACAATCTGATTATATTTAAAAATATGAAAAAGTTACTGATGTTTTTAACCCTAATGATAGGACTGATATCATGCGGAAACGGAGAGAACACCGCCAATGCAGAATCTCCTGCAAACGACAGAGTTGAGGTTATATACTTCCACGGCAAACAACGCTGTGCCACCTGTGTGGCAATAGAAAAGAATACACGGGAGGTTATCGACAACCTATTCGCCAATGAGCTGAAGGACGGCAAAGTCGTATTCAAAATAGTGGATATCTCCACACCGGAAGGCGAAAAAATAGCCGATAAATACGAAGTGACCTGGTCGTCTCTCTTTGTGAACAAATGGAAAAACGGCGAGGAGACGCAAAACAACCTGACGGAGTTCGCCTTCGGTAATGCCCGCAATAATTCTGATGCGTTCAAGAAAGCTCTTGCCGATAAAATCCGCCAATCCCTTAAATAATGGAGTGGTTACAGACATTGCTTGACAATAGCACAGCTCCCGCGTTGACCGCATTCCTTCTCGGACTGCTCACTGCAATCTCACCGTGTCCGCTTGCGACCAACATAGCCGCAATAGGTTATATCAGCAAGGACATAGAAAACCGCGGTCGCATTTTCCGTAATGGTGTGCTTTATACTGCTGGAAGAATCATAGCCTACACCGTTCTCGGCGTCGTGCTTATCTCGATACTGAAAGAGGGCGCAAGCGTGTTCGGCATACAAAAAGCCATAGGAAAATGGGGTGAACTTCTGATTGGTCCGTTGCTTTTGCTTATTGGATTGTTTATGTTGTTCGGGCATAAACTCAATCTGCCTCAGTTTGGCTTTGGCGGCAACAGCGAAGGACTCGCCCGGAAAGGAGGATGGGGTGCATTGTTGCTCGGCGTCCTGTTCGCAATGGCTTTCTGCCCCACAAGCGGAGTCCTCTACTTTGGTATGCTGATACCCATTTCGGTTACAGCAAGTGCAGGCTGGCTTCTCCCAATCCTGTTTGCGACAGCCACCGCGCTTCCCGTGCTTGCTGTCGCATGGATTCTCGCTTTCAGTGTCGAAAAGGTCGGCGAATTCTACGGCAAACTGCGCACAATTCAAAAATGGCTTAACATAATTGTCGGAGTCATTTTCATATCAGTAGGCATTTACTACTGCATAATGATGTATCTCTAAAGTAAACTATAAAACAAAAAATCATGGATAAAAAAGAATCTCAGAAAGGTTTTTGGTCAACTCTTTTCGCACCCAAAAAGAAAAGTTCTTGCTGCTGCAACAGCAATATAATCGTCGATGAGAATGTTAAACCCGCACCATCGTGCGGGTGCTCCGGTAATGCCGCTGAGTCTGCTGTATCCACTTGCTGCGCCACAACTCCCGGAGCAAAAGTCAGCGAGGTGTTCGTTCTTGGTCCTGGTTGCGCCAAATGCAAGGAGACCTATAAGGTAGTGGAACATGTGATTAGCGAGAACAATCTCGATGTCAAACTTTCCAAAATCGAGGACATCGCCGAGATGATGAAATACAACATTATGGCGACACCTGCCGTGGTCGTTGACGGTGTAGTCAAAATCAAAGGTCACGTTCCAACGGCTGACGAAGTGAAAAAAGCTCTCGGCAACTGAACCGCACCAACAGGAGACTGATATGGAAACAAGAAAGGAAATCAAGTTTCTGATATGGACAGTTGTCTTATTCCTGACAGCGTTCTTCCTGCCGGTCAACAGTGACACGCTGATGACGGCGATTCACTCAACCCTTGACCTCACAAAGTGGTATGCCCGCGAGCATATCGTCCTCTGCCTTCTCCCGGCATTTTTCATCGCTGGGGTTATCGCAGTATTTGTGAGTCAGGGAGCGGTATTGAAGTATTTCGGAGCCAACGCAAAAAAATGGGTATCATATACTGTCGCATCGGTTTCGGGAGGAATCCTTGCCGTCTGTTCCTGTACCATTCTCCCGTTGTTTACAAGCATGTACAAGCGTGGCGCGGGACTTGGTCCGGCAATAGCCTTTCTTTATTCCGGCCCGGCCATCAGCATACTCTCGATAATCCTTACCGCGCGTATTCTCGGGTCGGAAATGGGAATTGCCCGTATCATCGGTGCTGTGACATTCGCTATTGTCATCGGTCTGGTAATGTCGTTTATCTTCCGTAAAGAGGAGCGCGACAAAGAATTGGAGCAGATTAACATAGTTCCTCCGCCCGAAAAACGTCCGCTTTGGCAGACGGCGGTGTTCTTCTTCACTCTTGTGGCAATCCTCGTGTTTGCCAACTGGGGCGCACCGTCGGCAATCGACCGTGGAATTTGGGCTGAAATCTACAATGCTAAGTGGTGGATAACATCCGCTCTTGCGATTGGGCTTTGCGTGATTCTTGTCAAGATTCTGCATCTGAAAGCCCGGTGGATTATACTCGGAGCTATCGCGGTTGCTGTATCGGCTTTCCTCGCCAATGTCTTTATTCCCGATGCGAAATTGGCACCGCTCGTTCCGATGATTGTGTCGGTCGCCGTCCTTGCCATCGTTTTGCTTTGTGACAAGAACGATGATGAAAACCGAGAGTGGGCTTTATCTTCATGGGGGTTCGCCAAACTGATATTGCCGTTGCTTGCTGTGGGCGTCCTGACCGCAGGTTTCCTGCTCGGCTCGACCCATGACGGCATGGAGCTGCCCGGCATCATCCCCAACAGCTGGGTGGAATGGGCTGTCGGTGGCAATTCTCTGCTTTCTAACTTCTTTGCAAGTTTTACCGGCGCGTTCATGTATTTCGCTACGCTTACCGAAGTTCCGATTATTCAAGGACTGCTTGCATCGGGAATGGGCAAAGGCCCGGCTCTTGCCCTGCTGCTTGCTGGTCCTTCGCTGTCGCTTCCGAATATGCTTGTAATCCGCAGCGTAATGGGAACTAAGAAAACAATTATCTATGTAGCCCTCGTAATCGTTATGGCAACCATCTCGGGATGGGTGTACGGCTATTTGTTCTAATTTTGTATTCCTCGTCCTCTCTCGACTCTTCAATCATACCGACCTTCCGCGACATCGCCAACCTCATTGAGTGTGTGGCGATGTATAATTTCATTAAAGGGCTGTTGGTGTTCCGCATAGTCACAGAGCCATGCGCCGACCGCTTGACACAAAAAATCCATAAACTTGCTGATTTTGATGTTTCAGCAGGCTTATGGACTTTATGTAGCGATGATTAAATCTCTTGTTTATTTTGCGCTTATGGGTTTTGACATTTCGGAGCGTCCGCCTTCGCCGAGAGCTTCGATTGTAAAGTAGTAGGGCGTTTCACGGTCGAGTCCGCGCATATCATACGATGTCGCGTCGTAGACTGTGATAGAGTGATAGAGTTTGTCGGCGGCGATGCCGTAATAGATATTGTATCCGTATGCACTGGGGACGGCGTTCCATGTAATCATGGCGTTGCGCGGGTCCGCTTTGTCGCGTTTGACTTTAAAGTCCTTGACTGCGGCAGGCGTTCCGGCAGCCGGGTCATGACCGAAAACGCGGAAACCTGACAGACAGAATTTTCCGGCCGGCATATGCAGATTTTCGAGTTTCAGATAGCGGGCGTTGAGGGGCTTGCTCAGTTCGACGTAGTCGTGGGGAACATCGCGGTCGTTGTCGCTTTTATCAACGACGAGTTTCCAGTCGCGGCCGTTGTCCGACGCATAGATGCGATACTGGTGGTAGAGGTCATCGGCGCGGTCATATTGGCCCGATTCGTGGTCGTAATAGTTGATCTGAATGGCTCGTATGCCTTTGGGCGACTCGAGGTCGAGTATTACCCATTCATCAGGACCTGCTGTTTTTGCCGACCAATAGCTGCGCATGTTTTCATCGCTTATGGCTGAAGCCGATAGTGTTGAATCTGTGGAGGAGACTGTGACCGGTTTGTTTTTCGACAGAAGCATCCACCCTGTGAAGCGTTGTGCGGGGTCGTTTATATCTGCGGTTGAATTGTAGTTGGGATAGTCTCCGAATGCGGCTGAGCTGTACATGATGCCGTCTTGGTCGAACCCGACGGGATAGAGCCCGATGCGGCGCTCGAATTTATATTTGTTGGAGAGCATACAGGTCGAAACATGCCACCAATGGCCTGTGGCGTCAGTGAATGTGCCCCCGTGGCCGCTGCCCTGTACGAAACCTCCGGGCTTGTAGCTCATCGGGTTGTGTTTCTGATAGACAAACGGGCCGAGAGGATTGTCTGACACATATACGCCGTCGCCGTAGACCTTGAATTCAGTTCCCGGCGCGCCGTACTGGAGATAGTATTTGCCGTTGTGCTTGTTCATGTATGCACCTTCGGTAAATGGCGCGAGAGTCACTTCGTCGTCATTGTTCATGCCGAAGCGTTCCCAGCCGTGACGGTCGGGGTGCAGAGCCACAACATCATATATCTTGCTTATCGGCGAGAAGTCTTCGCGGCTGAGCTGAACGGCTTTCAGCGGGAACTCGTTGCTCGAACCGTAATAGAGATAGAGTTTGCCGTCGTCGTCAAGGAAGAGACAGGGATCCCATGAGGGCAAAACGTTGCGGTCGATAGCCCGGCGGAAGCGGCCCGATTTGGGGTCGGTGGAGTACCACACGGGGAGGCCTTCATAGGTCGAGCCGGTGTAGAACAGTGTGTCGCCTGATACGAAAGCAGCCGGAGCGCATTGGTCGTCATCGGCGGGGCGGCGCTTGAAACTTGCGCGCGCAAATTCCCAGTCTGTCAGATTTTTTGAATAGTGGAAGCCATCCTGGTTGGTCGAAAACAGAAAGTATTCATCGCCATATTGCAGGGCCATTGGGTCGGCCGACGAGCGAAATGAGCCGCCGTTGCGCGAGTTGTTGTTAAACGGCTCGAAATTATAGCTGATATTCATGGGGTTGCAGTAGGTCGTCGGCGAGTAGTTGTCTGCGTCATACCATTCTGTAGCCTGCGCTTTTCGCCTCGGCAACGCGGCCGAACCTGCCTTGGCCGGAGTGAGTACGATTTTAACATTCTCTACATCGCTGCCCACAGGATGATTTTTCAGCTCCATGCCGGGGTAATAGACATACAGAGTGGTGTCGCTGTCTACGCCCTTTAGTGTGAAACGGCCTTCGGCGTCGGTGTTGCAGTGGGCCGGCGAGGCGAAAAACATGACAGTCGCACCCTCGAGGACTTTGCCGTTTGCATCGCTGACTGTGCCGCGAATCAGATGCTCTTTGACTACAGGGATATAGTAGTCGCTAATCTGTCCTTTTACAACTTTTACTTCATCTTCGGCTGTCGCCTGAAGCGCGGCTGCCGCTAATAATGAAAATGTGAATGCTTGAATAATTGGTTTCATGAGTTGATATTTTGGCTATAATGATTGGTAGCTTGTCTACGTCTGGTCGGCAAGGCTTATGCCCGCGCCGTCCAAGACGATTTTTCGTTCTTTGTACAGCTTGCCGATTGCCTTTTTGAAATCTTTCTTACTGCATTTGAACTCTGCCTTAATCTGTTCAGGACTTGAAGAGTCGCTGATGGCAAGCGAACCGTTGCCTTCGGTCAGACGGTGCATTATCTCGCGGGCTATTTCGCTTACCCGATTGCGTGCGCGGTCGCCTATGGTCAGGTCTATCTTGTTGTCGCTGCGTACCATCTTGACATAGGCTGTTATGGTCTGCTCGATTTCGAGCGGCGCATAGACCTCGTTGTCGTAGATTATGCCTTGAAAGAGATTGTCGACAATGACTTTATAGCCGATCGGAGTGTGCTGCCACACCAAGGCGTTGACCTTGTCGCCGGGCTGATATTCGGGAATGACATTGCCGAGAAATTTTTCAAGTTTGGCTGAGGCGACTATGCGCTGAGTTGCATGGTCGAGATATATGTACACAGGATAGATGCCGCCTTCTTCCATGCGCACACGCTGTTCGGAAAACGGCACAAGAATGTTTTTGGGCACGCCCCAGTCGACAAATGCGCCATAGCGGTTAACCTGCGTTACCTGAAGGAAGGCAAACTCGCCAACAGTGGCAAACGGACGGTCTGTGACAGCTACCGGGCGCTCTTCAGAGTCTTTGTAGACAAAAACTTCAAGCTCGTCGCCGATAACGGCGTTGTCGGGCAGATAACGTGAAGGCAGAAGCACTTCCGAACCTTCGTCGTCAGAAAGGTATGCGCCGAAATCGACAAAGCGGGCGACGCGCAGTGTATTGTATTTTCCGAGTTGTATCATATTTTCGTTGCTTTGATTTTACAAAATTAATAAAATAGACTTAATTTTGCAGCATCTTCAAATTATTCATATATTTAACAATTGTCATCGCCCGACTGTTATAACGACATGGAAAGTATTCTGAAATATTTTGACACGTTCGACGACCGCCAGCGCAATCAGATTGATATGCTCAGCGACTTGTATCACGAATGGAATGCGAAGGTCAATGTAATCTCCCGTAAGGACATTGACAATCTCTATCTCAAGCATGTGCTTCACTCGCTGTCAATCGCACGTTTCCTCGGCCCGCTTGCCGACGGCACAGAGTTCCTCGACCTGGGCACAGGCGGTGGTTTCCCCGGCATACCTCTCGCGATTGCTTACCCTACATGCTCGTTTCATTTGATTGACCGTATAGGCAAGAAAATCAACGTCGCCCGCGAGGTGGCTGCAGCGATAGGTCTGCGCAACGTTACCTTTCAGCACGGAGACATAGGCGAGTGTCACGCGCGATATGATTATGTGGTCAGCCGTGCAGTCATGTCGCTTGATGCTCTTGTGCCGCTGATAGTCAAAAATATTAAACGCGGAGTGGTAAGCGACAACCGTTATAGCCCGGGACTTGTCTGTCTGAAAGGCGGCGACCTCGAAGACGAGAGCAAGGGCGTTCGCTTTCCCGTAATCGAGTACCCGCTCAACGAATTTTTCAGCGAGGAATTTTTCTCGACCAAGAAGCTGATTTATGTACCGATAAAACTTTGATGGCAATGTTGAAAGTCAAACAATTTGTCTTTAACGCATTTGGCGAAAACACTTATGTGATTTCCGACTCCGAGACCCGCGAAGC
This sequence comes from Muribaculaceae bacterium, assembly GCA_017889945.1. GTDB lineage: Bacteria > Bacteroidota > Bacteroidia > Bacteroidales > Muribaculaceae > CAG-873. The sequence continues at coordinate 6,081 of JAGAOW010000196.1, read as the reverse complement.
CGCAGTCATCGACCCCGGCATGATGGCCGAAAGCGAGCGTAGGGAATTTGACAATTATATCAGTGCCTCGCAATTGAAAATCGTCGAGGTTATAAACACCCATCTTCATCTTGACCATTGCTTCGGCAACAATTATGTCCGTGACCGCTATGGCGTGAAAGTGGCGGCCAACATCGGCGATGCGCCTCTCGGAGCTGATCTCACAGGCCAACTGCGCCGCTTCGGCGGACGAGGCGATGCCGACGCTGTGAGCATAGATGTGCAGCTGAAGGAAGGCGATGTGATAAAAATCGGTTCGGGCGAACTGCAAGTCATAGAGACTCCCGGACACTCGCCCGGCGGCATATGTCTTTACTGTCCTCAGGGAGGCTTTCTGATTTCGGGTGACACTCTTTTCCGCGGCGGAGTGGGGCGCACAGACCTCTACGGCGGCAATGCCCGTCAGCTGTCGGAGAGCATACGCAAAAAACTTTTCACGCTCCCTGACGAAACCAAAGTGCTTCCCGGTCACGACCGCTTCACGACTATCGGAGATGAGAAACGCAGCAACCCTTATGTCTGAGGCTGCTGCGCTGAAAGGTATAAGACCGCATTATCGGGTCTGAATTTTATTCGTGATACCAGGCGTTGAGCGGGTCGTAGTCTGTCCAGTCTGTCTTCTTCTTTGACTGACATCGTTTGATGATGTCGGTCAGAACCAAGCCTGTGCCGAGACGGCGGAGGGCGTAGGTTATATCGTCAGGGCCGTCCTCAACAATCAGTTTGAGAATCATGTTGCTGAAATGGAGGGCTTCCTTTTCGCGACCTGTCTTTGCGAGTGAAATGGCATATGCCACAAAAATCAAGGCGGCATCGTCAGGGGTGGCTGCCGACATGCCTACGGTCTGTGATTCAAATCTACGACAGACTTCTTTGAAGTCGGCCTGCATGAAATAGTCGATGACGAGAGACTCGTTTATGGCGGCGTCGGTCTTGCCTATCTTTCGCTCGCAGTAGAGCAGGATGTCAATAGCCTTGTCGAAAGCGCCGAGCTCTTCAAGTTCGCCGGCCCACGCTATCCATTCGCTGACATCGGCAGGCGGCTGATTGCGGTCGACCAACGTGATTATCTCTTCAGAGGAAACATTGTCTACGGCAAGCAAATCGGAGGCGAGCTTGCGGTCGCCGGGGTTGAGCTTGAAACATTTGCGAAGGACTGCCGCAGCCTTAGTGCGAGCCTTGTCTTCGTCGTCGGTCGACTCGACATAGAGGGCCGCAAGGAAGCGACAAATTTCCTGATCATCGGGGAAGTCGGCGGCAAGACGTTCGAGAGAGGCTATGTCATCAGCGCGTCCAGCTTCGTCGCGAGAGAGAAGACGCGCGTGATAAAACCTCATGGCCTTGTCGTCGGGGAGAATGGCAAGCGCCAGGTCGAGGGCCTGCAGCGCACCGGCTGGATTGCCGTCGAGGTCATATTCCTGCGCGAGCATAAACCAGTACTGTTCGTTATACGGTTCGAGGTCGGTCAGCTCTTCAAGCAGTTTGATGGCGTCGCTGTAGCGTCGCTCCATCTCAAGCATGACTGCAATCTCGAAAAGGAGTGTCGGCAGATAGGTCACATGAGCCCGCAATGCGTCGAGGCGATTGAGCAGCCAGTCGGTCTGACCGACTGTCGACGCAAGGTCGACAAGCTGTATGACTTCCTCGTCGTCGAACTCACTGTAGTCGGCCAAGAGACGGTCGAGTGCCTTGACGGCGTCAGCTCCCATCGGACTGGCACTGCGCAGGCGCGCGATATCCCACAGCGCACCGTTGCGGGTGGCGTTGTCCTGAAGATACTTTTGAGAAACGTCTTCGCCAATAGAGTAGTAGAGCAGCGCACGGCGTTCGCTCAGAGGCACACTGTCGGGGTAGAATCTTGCTCCGCACAGCAAAGCTTCGAAGCGGAGATAGTCGTCGTTGAGGTCGCCGGCATAGTCGAACACCTCAATCAGTTCGTCCTCATCGAAGTATTCAGAACCGGCACCGCCGTTTTTCAGCGACTGACGGAAGCGTTCGCAGAGCTCGTTGCGGCGATCGTCGTTGTTATCGCTCATTATGCCTTTTTCTGCTCTTTCTCCCAGCTGTCTTTGAGAGCGATTGTGCGGTTGAATACGGGTGATTCGGCTGTAGAGTCGTAGTCGGGAGTGAAGTAGCCGATGCGCTGGAACTGGAATTTGCGTCCACGCTGATTGTTCTCGGCGATGAAGGGTTCGATTTTAACTCCCTTGACAACTTTGAGCGAGTCGGGATTCAACATCTCACGGAAGTCGCGCTCGGTTTCGGCAGCAGGATTTTCGACGTTGAAAAGACGGTCGTAGAGACGCACTTCGGCATCGACTGCGTGTTCGGCCGAAACCCAGTGGAGAGTGCCTTTGACCTTACGGGCCGCACCGGGCATGCCGCTACGACTTTCGGGATCGTATGTGCAATAGATTTCGTCAATGTTGCCGTCAGCGTCTTTGTGAACGCCTGTGCATTTGATGATGTAAGCGCCTTTGAGACGGACTTCAGCATCGGGAGCGAGACGGAAGAATTTCTTGGGCGGATTTTCCATGAAGTCGTCGCGCTCGATATAGATTTCGCGCGAGAAGGGCATCTTGTGTGTGCCGCTACCTTCCTCTTCGGGATTGTTTTCCATTTCGACAGTCTCGGTCTGCCCTTCGGGGTAGTTAGTAATCACTACCTTGACGGGGTTGATGACGGCCATAGCGCGAGTGGCTTTCTTGTTGAGGTCATCGCGCACGGCGTGTTCGAGCAGCGAAATGCTGTTGAGGGCTTCATATTTGGTGTAGCCGATGGTGTCTACGAAGCGGCGGATAGATTCTGGAGTGTAGCCGCGGCGGCGCATACCCGAGATGGTCGGCATGCGGGGGTCGTCCCAACCGGCGACCAGACCTTCCTTGACGAGCTGAAGCAGTTTGCGCTTGCTCATCACGGTGTAAGTGAGGTTGAGTCTGTTGAACTCAATCTGACGGGGGCAGTAGCTTTCGTCGGCGAGTTCTTTGACAAAGTATTCGTAGAGCGGACGGTGCACTTCAAACTCGAGTGTACAGATGGAGTGGGTCACGCCTTCGAAATAGTCGCTCTGACCGTGGGCGAAATCGTACATGGGGTAAACTTTCCATGTAGTGCCTGTGCGATGATGGGGGTGCTTGATTATGCGGTACATAATCGGGTCGCGGAAGTGCATGTTGGGCGAGGCCATGTCGATTTTGGCGCGGAGCACTCGTGCTCCTTCATCAAATTCGCCTTCGTTCATGCGACGGAAAAGGTCGAGGTTCTCTTCGACCGAGCGGTTGCGGTAGGGGCTTTCAGTGCCAGGAACTGTCGGCGAGCCTTTCTGCGCGGCTATTTCTTCAGCGCTCTGGTCGTCGACATATGCCTTGCCTTCCTTGATGAGGCGGATAGCCAGATCATAAAGTTTGGGGAAATAGTCGGAGGCGTAGTATTCGCGGTCGCCCCAGTCGAAACCGAGCCAGTGAATGTCTTCACGGATAGAGTCGACATATTCGACATCCTCTTTGACGGGGTTTGTGTCGTCGAAGCGCAGGTTGCAAGTGCCGCCGAATTTTTCGGCGACGCCAAAGTCCATGCAGATAGCCTTAGCGTGGCCGATGTGGAGGTATCCGTTAGGCTCAGGCGGGAAACGTGTGTTAAGACGACCGCCGTTCTTGCCGGCCTGAAGATCGTCCCAAACTATCTGTTCAACAAAATTGAGTCCTTTTTTTTCGGTTGATTCTGTGTCGTTGATTTCTGTCATGACTTTGGTTTATTATGTTTCCCGCGAGGGGCGTTTTTGTTTTGCTGAATATTCAAATGCAAAATTACACATTATTTTTTAACGTGCGAAATAATATCACTGCGACGTGTCTTCCAAATCACAGCTCCATGGGCCGGAAGCTTAGTGACGAAGGGAGTGTCGGCGCTCAACTCTTTGCTGACGCTTCTGCCACCGCCGAGCAGTTCTTTCATTTTCGCCTTGCCCTGAGGAAAGCCAAGAGTTTCGAATGCATGAGCGGGGATGTTTATGGCCAGTTGTTTGTCGAAGTTGTCGAAGCTGACCGCAATGAGAATCAGCTCGTCGTCGGTAGCGCGGATGAAAGCGAATTCGCGGTGGGGGTTAAGCGAGGGGTTGTGGTAGTTGACATACATGAGGTCGAAGAAGCGGCCTTCGCGTATGGCGGCTTCGGAGTTGCATAGTTGCAGAATGCGGGCATAAGTCTTGCGCAGGGAGCGCACGCTGTCGGAGACCTTACCGTTGCATCGGCCGCCGTTGAGCCAAGCGCGAAGCGAGGGTATGCTCCAATAGTCGAATATGGTTGTGCGTCCGTCGTGTCCGCTGTAGCCTTCGGCATCTGCCGCGGGTTCGCCGAGTTCCTGACCGGCATATATCATCATCGGCCCACGGTTGATCATAGAGCTGACAACGAGCGAGGGCACGACGCGCCAGGGGTCGCCGGCATATTGCTGCGAAGCGAAACGCTGCTCGTCGTGGTTCTCGAGGAAGTTGAGCATGTGTTGGCCTATGCCTTCGACAGTCTGCCAGCAGGATGTGATACGGGCTGCCGACACGTCGTCGCATTCGATTGCGCGGAGGGTGTCGTAGAGGTTGACTTTGTCGTAGAGGTAGTCGAAGCCGGCGTCGATGTAGGGACGGTAGAGGGCTACGTCGTAGATTTCGGCAATGAATTTCAGACCGGGGAATGCGGAGCGCACGTTGCCGATGGCCCAACGCCAAAACTCAACGGGCACCATGTGGACCATGTCGCAGCGGAAAGCGTCGACACCCTTGGAAGCCCAGAAGTTGAGGATGTGGAGCATCTTGAACCATGTCGGGGGCAGCATTTCGAAGTGGCGGCTACTGTTCCAGGGGTCAATGCCGTAGTTTAGCTTGACTGTGTCGTACCAGTCGTTGACTCCGGGGAAGGCGTTGAAACAGTCGTTGCCTGACGCCTTGGCGGGGAATTCGACATATGCGTCGCTGCCGTGGCCGAGGTCGATGTGGGGCGCGAACTGCTGGCGGGGTATGTAGTAGAAATTGTTGGTCGGCGAGAAGAACATGTCGGTGTTGTCGCCATAGCCGAGGTCTTCCACACCTTCGGGTTTGACGTCTGAGGCATACTGCCGGCCGACGTGATTGGGCACGAAGTCGATGATGACTTTCATGCCGGTCTTGTGGGTACGCTCGACTAATGCTTCAAACTCGGCCATGCGGTCGGGCACACTGACGGCGAGGTCGGGGTCGATGTCGTAGTAGTCGGTAATGGCATATGGACTTCCGGCGTGGCCTTTGATGATGTGCGGGTTGTGACGCGGAATGCCGAAGGCTGTGTAGTCGGCATCGTGGGCGTGTTCGATTACGCCTGTGTACCATACATGGGTCGCGCCGAGCGATTTGATGTCGGCGAGGAGCTTGTCGGTAATGTCGTTGAGCTTTCCAGAACCGTTTTGTCCGAGAGTGCCGTTGACAACGGGGTCGGGACAATAGTTGGTGTAGAGCCTCGGTATTAACTGGTAAATGACCGGTTTTTGATTCATTTCAGAGTGTTTTGGTTTTTCCACCAGCCGGCGTCCTTGAGGGCGCGGCGGGTGTGAATGTAGCCGCTTGTGACGACTGCTTTAATATTTTTCAGATCGAAGACTTTGTAGCTTGAGAGTTCGGGTGTCTGTATTGACAGGTCGCACATGGCCATGTCGTCGGCCTGATTGGCTTTGGCCAAGAGGTTGTAGGTGCGCATGGCGACGTCGATTATCGAAGAGGTGTTGCCTGACAGACGCATCGGGCTGACATTGATGCCAATGAGACGTTTGCATTTGTCGCGTATAATCCATGCGGGATGGTTTCGCAGAACTCCACCGTCGACATAGCTGACGCCGTCGATTCTGACAGGTTTGAATATAATAGGAATGGAGCAAGAGGCAATCATGCAGTCGCCAATCGGTCCGCGGTTGAAAGCGACCGCATGGCCGTTGTCGATGTCGGTCGCGCCGATGAATGTCGCCAAGGGTAGGTCTTCGATGTTGCGGAAGTCGCCTGCTTTGGCGATAGCCTGCATAATG
>JAGAOW010000195.1 GCA_017889945.1 Muribaculaceae bacterium | reverse complement strand
GTTACAATTCTAAAAATAAGTCCTGGATATGGGGTTGTGATTCTGAGCGAGTAGAGATGTACTAAAAATTTGACACTGAAAATGAGTCACAGAGCCATTATCAGAGGGAAAATTCGGGGATGAACATCCGGGCGAAGGCGCGGTTGAGGCGCTGCCGGGCGAACTGGTAGTGGTTGCCGGGGACGAGTTCGAAGGTGGCGTCGATGCCGCAGGAGCAGAGGTAGTCGACTATCTCGACGGTGTCGGTCTGCACGGGCTGAAAGGCCCGGACTTTGGTACGGGCCTCCAGATTGCCGAGCAGGAAGTAGGCGCGGCCGGATTTTTTCGGCGCGGGCTGCGACTTGACCCAGCGGACAAAGCCGTCGTACCAGAACGAGCCTGAGAGGCTGATGATGTTGCGGAAGCTGTCGTCGGTCATCCATTGCCAGAGCGTGAACAGTCCTGAGAGCGAGACTCCGGCCAAGGTGCGCTCGGCGTCGGGCGTCATGTCGAGCCGACGCTCGGCTTCGGGCAGCACACGGCCGATGAGCGTAGCGAGAAATTCCGGAGCCTTGCCTCTGAAGTCGGGACTGCCGGGCGGCTGACCTTCGGCGGGCCAGGGCGTGAGGTCGTCGTCCCAGTCCATGCCCGATATTGCGACTATCGACACGCCGAAGCGCGCGGCGGCCTGCTCAATCCACTGTCCGAAGCCGTCGAGAGGAAAAAGCACATAGCATATGCGGTCGGTCGACGACCTGACCGCTGTCACTCTAAGATTTGCGATGCTGAATGTCTGCATATTTCATGATTCCGGGCAGTTCTTCGAACCCGATGTCTTTATATAACGGACGCGCACCGTCGGTTGTTTCAAGATATATCTTGCCGCAGCCCAATTCTTTTGCTTTTTCGACAAGCCGGCTGACAATCAGGCGGCCGATGCCACGGCAGCGGTGTTCGCGGCGGACGTAGATGTTCATCAGATAGGCGCAGCGGCCCGAGGGATTGTCGGGCGAGGGCAGTTCGTCGGACAGGCACAGTGCCCCGCAGCCAACACCGACGCCGTCGACCTCGGTGACGAGCGCGATGTGGGAGCCGTCGGCGATGTGGCGGCGGTAGTATTGGCGGTTGGCGACCATCAGCCGCTTGGACGGCACAAGGTCGAAAACATTCTCGATGACTTCGCGACGCCAGTGCATCAGCGTCGGTATGGCGAATATCTGCCTGATTACGACCTCCATCACGCAGCTCCTTCCTTCATCACGACCGGCAGGGCGCGGTCGTTGACCTTGCCGCGGACCGTGAGGGGTATCTCGTCCATGCGGACGAAGAACTCGGGCACCATGAAATCGGCGAGACGCTCGCGGCGACCCAATGAGCAAATCTGCTGTATATTGTTTTGTCCATTTGGTTTGCGGTTTATACTAACAAGGGCAAAACTATGCGCATTGTTTAGTGCCGTCAGCATTTATTGTCGAAGCGGCTCCTAAATTCTCAACTAATTGCTACTTTTGTATGTTGAAAAAACAAGAATAACGAGAATAAGATGAAAAAGATAATTTTAATGATTTGCATGGCTGTCGGCGTGCTGACGGCAATGGCCGGTCCGGAAATTTCGTGGCTTTCGACGAGTTTCAATTTCGGAGCGTTCGACGAGGACAACGGGCCGGTCAGCTGCGATTTCCGCTTTGTCAACACCGGCGACGAGCCGCTGACTATAATCTCGGCGCGTGCGTCCTGCGGTTGTACGCAGCCCGTTTTCCCGCGCGAGGCTATCGCGCCGGGCGACACTTCGCAAATCTCAGTGACATATAACCCTACGGCGCGCCCGGGACGTTTCACAAAGACCATCGCCGTGGAGACCAACGGCGAACCACGGCGTGTGAAGCTGACCATCACGGGAGTGGTCATCGGCGCGCAGTCGAGCATCGCCGGGCGCTATCCCGTCGACATGGGGGCGCTCCGCTTCCGCAACGGCGCGATTATGTTCGGCCAGATCAAGAAGCCGCAGATGAAAACCATCAACCTCGGCGCTTATAACCGCAGCACCGACAGTATCCGCGTCCGCATCGACCGTAAGCCGGCTTTCGTCGACATAGACTTCGTGCCTGAAATCGTTCCGCCGGGCGAACAGATGACGGCCATATGCTATTTCCGCAGCCACAACTGCAAGGAGTGGGGTCTCGTCGAGGACTCGGTCACTGTGGTCGCCGGCAAGGATCGCTTTGTGCTGCCCGTGACTGCCATTATCAATGAGGATTTCTCCAAGTTGCCTGCCGACAAGCTCGCCAAAGCGCCTGTCGCACAGCTGTCCGAGCCGTCGGTCGACTTCGGCCGCATCAGCCGCGACGGCGGCACGCTCAGCCGCACCGTCACGCTGACTAACCGGGGCAAAAGCAATCTTGAGATTCGCCGTGTCTACACCACCGACCCGGGAATCACTGTGGCCGTGGACCACGACTCGCTCAAAAAGGACAAGTCCGCCGTGATCACTGTGACCGTCGACCCCAAGGCCCTCCCGACCGACATCCTTAACGCCCGGATCTCACTGATCACAAACGACCCCGCCAACCCCACCCAAATCCTCCGCGTCCTCGGCGAACTCTGACCCTCTTGCTCAGTGTGACTTTGGGCTGCAATTGACAAAATCGCGCCAAAATCGGGTAAAAAAGGCCAAAAATCGCGCCAACCTGTCGCGATTAATCATCAAATTTCGCTAAATTTGTCGCGATTCGACCAGTTTCTCTTTGCCGTCAGGACTTATTTTTAGGGTTTTAAGGCCTCGTTTATGGCCGCGGGGCGGTTTGAGCTGAGGGCGGCGGAGGTCGAGCATGGGCGATGCGTTTCGCGCGGTGTGTGGAGCAGTTAGGACAGAAGGCGGCGAGGTTTGTGAGGGCGAGAAGGAAGCGGCCGGAGTTAAGGATTGGCTGTTTGAGTGAATAAATTCGGTTTTGCGGGGGAGGTATTGCCGAACCGGGTCTTATTTGTAACTTTGCCGGAAAATATGTTTTTCTATGGCAAATGAGGTTATAGATGTCGCATGCTCGACTGACGGGAATTATGTGAAGTATTGCGCGGTGATGCTAACATCGCTGCTTGAGAACAACCGTGAGAGCCGGGTCAGGGTGCATGTAATCGGGCCTGAGCTTACGGACGCTGACCGCGCGCAGTTGGCCGCGATAGTGGAGGGCCGCTACGGTCAGTCGCTGTCGTTTCATGTTCCTGAGGCTGAGAAGCTGATGTCGTGCAGCGTGAGCGAGAACGGGTATATCTCGCTGGCTACTTATTACCGTGTGTTTTTAGGCTCTATACTGCCGCCGGAGATCAAGAGGGTCATCTATCTTGACTGTGACCTGATAGTGAACGGCAGCATAGCCGATTTTTGGCGTACTGATGTCTCGGCGGTGTCAGTGGCTGGCGTTGAGGATATGTGGAGCGGCCGCAAGATGATTTATGACAGGCTGCAATATCCGGATTCTTACTCTTATTTCAATGCGGGGGTGCTGCTCTTCAATCTCGAGAAGCTGCGGGCAACGGATTTCGAGCGGCGTGCGCTCGACTATCTGTCGGCTCACTCTGAGCGTCTTGTGCTCTATGACCAGGATTTGCTCAACGCGCTGCTGCATGAGGATAAGCTTTTTGTGGCGCACCGCTGGAATGTGCAGGACGGTTTTCTGCGGCGTCGCCGCGCAGAGCGTATGCCGGCGGCGAGTGTGGAGAGGCTTAAGGGCGAATTGGAACATCCTGTCATAGTGCATTATACCGGCTCGAAGAAGCCGTGGCACTATAAGTCGCAGCATCCGTGGCGCGGGCTTTATTTCCGCTATTTAGACATGACGCCGTGGCGTGGCGAGCGGCCTGTGATGCCGCTGAGCTATAGAGTGAAGTTGGGTATAGACAGTGTGTTGCGCGCGTGTCGGCTCATGCCTGTCAAGTATTTGAAATTCAAGCAGCTGTGAACCGACCGCTAATCAGTGTAGTGACAGTGTCGTTCAACGAGGGCGACGGGCTGCGTGCGACCATGGAGTCGGTTCTGGCTCAGACATGGCGGCCGTTGGAGTATATTATCGTCGACGGCGGGTCGACTGACGGGAGCTATGGCAGGGCTATGGAGGCTCTGACGCCTCGTGCGGCTGAGGCGGGGATAGGTCTGAAAGCTGTGTCGGAGCGCGACAGGGGCATCTACGACGGTATGAACAAGGGTGCGGCTATGGCCGAAGGGGAGTGGATAATCTTTATGAATGCGGGCGACACGTTCTATGACAGTGGTGTCATCGAGCGTTTCTTCGGAGCTGAGGATTTCGGCGACGCGGCGATAGTGTACGGCGATTTTGACCGTGTAAAGGCTTACGGCACAGTGGAGTGTCGCGCTTTGCCGCCCGAAAAGATTGGGGAGAACATGCCGACGTCGCATCAGGCGATGTTTATCAGAGCGGAGTTGATGCGGAAGTATCCCTATGATCTTTCGTTCCGCATAGTGGCGGACTATAATTTTGTCTACGGCCTTAATCGGTTAGGCTATAGGATTGTATATCGTCAGGGGAAGGTGGCTCGCTGTGAGGCTGTGAAGGGTGTGACGAGCCGCACGCGAGTGAGCATGCACAAGGAGTGTGACCGTGTGCGGGGGATTGCTTTAACGCCGGGTCGGAGGCTTCGTTATGCGCTGAAGTCGGCGGGAGCTGTGAGCCGTCGGATGTTTGACTCGCTCGTGCCGCAAAAGTTCTTATTGGCCGTCAAGCGGCTAAATCGTCGCCGCCTCGACCGCCATCAGCGCAAAGCAAGGGAGAAAGCAGGACTTTGAGGGCTGAAAAAAGAGGGGACGTCAGACGGAAGGGACACCGTGCACATAAGCGGAGCGGCTGTCGCCATGACAGTGGAAACCGTGATTCCACAGATGAATGCAGTAAAGACGGCAATTCTAAGAGTCTCTCTTACGCGCGCCATGTCGCGCGCACCATAATTAAAATTGATTATAGGCCGGGTCGACCGGGCCACGGCGTTGGTAATTTACAACAGGTTAAGAAAAGAGGGGGCGTGAAAAAATTCGCGCCCCCTCCTTGTGCTGTTGATATGGATTGGGATTTGTCAGTCGATGATGTCGAAGCCGGTGTATTTGCGGAGGCATTCGGGGACGATGATACCGTCGGGGGTCTGGTTGTTCTCGAGGAGGGCTGCTACGATTCGAGGCAGAGCGAGAGCAGAGCCGTTGAGGGTGTGGCAGAGGCGTGTTTTTTTGTCTTCGGCGCGGTAGCGGCATTTGAGACGGTTGGCCTGGTAGGTCTCGAAGTTGGAGACTGATGATACTTCGAGCCAGCGTTTCTGAGCGGCGGAGAAGACTTCGAAGTCGAAGGTAATGGCTGATGTGAAGCTCATGTCGCCGCCGCAGAGGCGAAGGATGTGCCAAGGGAGACCGAGTTTTTCGAGGAGTCCCTGGACGTGGTCTTTCATTTCTTCGAGAGCGGCGTAGGAGTTTTCGGGTTTTTCGATGCGGACAATCTCTACTTTGTCGAACTGGTGGAGACGGTTGAGTCCGCGGACGTCTTTGCCGTAGCTGCCGGCTTCGCGACGGAAGCAAGCTGAGTATGCGCAGTTTTTCATCGGGAGACGGTCTTCGGGGATGATTACGTCGCGGTAGATGTTGGTTACGGGAACTTCGGCAGTGGGGATTAGGTAGAGGTTGTCGAGGTTGCAGTGGTACATCTGTCCTTCTTTGTCGGGGAGCTGTCCTGTGCCGTAGCCGGAAGCTTCGTTGACGACGTAGGGGGGCTGGATTTCGAGGTAGCCGGCTTTTGATGCTTCGTCGAGGAAGAACTGGATGAGTGCGCGCTGGAGTTTGGCGCCTTTGCCGATGTAGACTGGGAAGCCGGCGCCTGTGATCTTGACGCCGAGGTCGAAGTCGATGAGGTTGTATTTTTTGGCGAGATCCCAGTGGGGAAGGGCGTCGTCGGGGAGGTCGGGCATGGGGCCGCCTGTCTTTTCGACAACGTTGTCTTCGGCTGTGCGTCCTTGGGGAACCAAGGCGCAGGGTATGTTGGGAACGGAGAGGAGTATCTCGGTGATCTGTTTTTCGGTTTTGTCGAGCTCTTCGGCGACTGTTTTCTGCTGATCTTTGAGTGTAGCGACGGTTGCTTTTGCCTGTTCGGCGCTGTCTTTGTCGCCTGATTTCATGAGCGCACCGATGGAGGCGGCGAGTTTTTTGAGTTCGGCGGCAGCGTTGTCGTTTTTGAGCTGAAGCTGACGGCGGCGTTCGTCAAGGGCGATGACGCGTTCGATGGGTTCTTTGCCGTCGAAGTGTTTGACGGCGAGACGCTCGATGATGAGAGTCGGATTTTCTTTAATCTGTTGTAGTGTAAGCATTTTTAAACGCGCACTTATGGTTGATGTGATTTATTTCTGAAGGAGTTCTTTAACTTTTGCGGAGATGGCACGTCCGTCGGCACGGCCTGCGAGGGCTTTTGTGGCTACGCCCATGACTTTGCCCATGTCGGATGGGGCTGATGCGCCGACCTGAGCGATGATTTTGCGGAGCTCGGCGTCGAGTTCGTCGTCGGTCAGGGGCTTGGGAAGATATTCTTCGATGACGGCCATTTCGGCAAGCTCGGTTTCGGCGAGCTCGGGACGGTTCTGATCCTGATATATCTTGGCGCTTTCGCGGCGCTGTTTAGCCATTTTGACGAGGATTTTGGTGGCGTTTTCGTCGGTCAGAATGCCATCGCTGCCGGGTGCGGTCTTGGCTTCGAGAAATTCTTTTTTGATGCCGCGGAGGGCCTGCAGGCGCATTTTGTCGTGGGCGAGCATGGCCGATTTGATGGCGGCGTTGATTGTTTCAAACAAATCCATAATCTTTTGATGTTTAAATCAGTTGGTCGCGCAAAATTACAAAACTTAGGCGAATTGACCTCGCTGATGGGGAAATATTTCAGAGGGGTCTCAGAATTTATAGCTTACGCCGAGAAGGCCTTTGATGCCCTGGGCCTCGATGTCGGTCATAATCATCGAATGCTTGTTGAGGAGGTTTTCGACACGGACAAAGGCTGTGAGGGCGTCGGAGATGTTGTAGGCTGCGCTTAGACGCAGGTCGCTGATCTGACCGAGGTCGATGGGGGTGTATTCGTGGCCGTCGAAGGCGTAGTTGCAGCGTTTGGTGCGGAGCTCGTAGCCGACGCCGACGTTGAGACGGTCGACAGGGCGGGCGTCGACAGAGGCTTTGAGGACGTATTTTGCGCGGTCGCGCCACATGAAGTAGCCTCGGTCGGGTTTCTGCGGGGCAGTCTCGAATGAGAGTTCGGCTTTGACGATTGAGCGCCAGTCGTAGGCCATGGCCGCACCTGCGTGCCAGCCTTTGAGGTCGTAAGTGCCGAAGTTGGACACACTGGTCTGGAGGACGCCGTCGTTAGAGGGGAGTGTGGAGAGCTGGGGCATCAGCCAGTCGTTGGCGACGGCATAGCCGCCGAAGATGCGGATTGAAAAGCCTCGGAACGGGCCTATGTTCATGCCGAAGTCGGCGATAACGGGCAGGTGGGAGCGCTGATACTGCCAGGCGGCGTTGGCCCAGTGGCAGTATTCGAAGAGGGAGCGGAGGCTGTTGAGGTGTTCGCCGCCTTCGATGCGAGTGTAAAGGGCGAATTGCGAGGCGGCGTTCCAGTCGAGCATCACTGCGGGGGCGATGTGGAATTTTTTGCCTTCGCCGCCTGATGAGAGTTCGATTTTGGCGCCGATGCGGCCGTGGACTGTTCCGCTGTTGACGGCGTAGTAGGGTGTGAGTGAGATTACGCCGAGAGTCTTGGCGGAGATGGGGGCGAAACGCGGCTCGAAGTCTTTGGCAGCGGTCTGGAATTCGATCTGTTCGTAGCCGTTGCTGCGGTTGATGAAGTCGGCTGAGATTTCGACACCTCCGCGGGGAGCGACGGATGAGCCGAAGTAGCCAATGCCTCCGCTGAAACGGAAGCGGTTTTCGCCGGCGGCTTTGACAGAGACGGGGATGTCGTCGACTTCGGAGAGGATGACATTCTTGCCGAAGCTGAAGTGGGAGAAGAGGGCTTTGGCGTGATAGCCGATGAGGCCGGTGCGCGACCGCCAACCGAGGTCGAGGTCGAACATGTTGGCGTTCTGTTTGGTGTTGACGAAGTCGTCGGGCATGCCGAGGCCGGCAAAGCTGTAGGCCATGGCAGCAGAGAAGGTCGAGGCGTCGCCGACACGTTGGTCGAAGCGAGCTCCGAGGGCGACTGTGTTGTTGCTGAAAGTGCCTTTGGATGCGTCGTCGCCTGACTCTTTGTAGGAGTATCCGTCGTACTGGAACCAAGCGCCGAGGCGTGTGCGCGACTTGTCGATGAAGCGGTAGCCGGCTGATGCGCCGAGGTTGAATGCGGGGAAGTAGCCGATAGCCGCGTAGCCTTTGTAGGGCGAAAGGGCGAAGGTGTCGGCATAGGCTGCGGGGTCGAGAGTAGTGAGCGAGCGGGTGAGGACGGCGGGTTTGGTGTAGTCGGCGAGGGTCAGTTTGCGGAATTTGACCTGCGACTGCATCAGCTGAGGATTGAGTGCGCTCAATCGGACGGCTTCACGCTCGACGGGCGCAATGGTGCGGTCGACTGTAATTTCGGTCTTTAGGTCTTTGGCCATGGCTGCGGCCGGGAGCAGCATGGCGAGAGCGGCGATTAACGTTGTATTGAGTTTTTTCATTTTAGTCGAGAGTCAATCATCATGAATATGTCGGATTCGTTACCGGGATAGTTTTCGCGAAGGGCGTTGAGGTATTCGCGAGCTTCGAATTGCTTGCCCTGCGAAGCGTAGATGTCGCTCAGCAGAATGAAGCCTCTGGCGAGCCAGTAGGAGTGGGGAGTGCCTGAAGCGGTCAGCTTTTCGACGGTATCTTTGGCTTTGTCGGGCATGTC
>JAGAOW010000194.1 GCA_017889945.1 Muribaculaceae bacterium | reverse complement strand
CATCATGCAGTTTCGTTACGGCATCTCCATCCTTGCCGTCGCTCACATCGACTCCCGCGCATCGCTGTGCTCCCTCCTCAACTTCGTCGACTCGCAAATCGACATCAATCCTCCCAAGCCCGAAAAGAAATCCCGCTCCGAGTCCAAAACCCCGACCGACCCCGAGGAGAAGCCCGCCGAGCAAACAGAAATAAACACAGAAAAGCCCGTAGCAGCAAACTCTCCTCAACCTTTTGGGGCCGCAGCAGCCGCAGCGCCCGTCAGCCAGCCCACTATACCGCTAACTCGCGCACAGCGTCGCGAAGCCGAACGCCGCCGCGCCAAACTCATGCGCAAAGCCGCCTTCCGCAACGCCGGCCTCATCTAAACCCCCTCGTTCTATGCGACTTTTAGTGTTAACATCAACAATGTTACTCATGTCGCAGGTCATCCGACCCCCTCTCTCTACGCGACTTTTGCATCCCGACCCGAACCTTCGGCCGACTTTTTGCTTTTTGTCTTTCTGTCTAAATATTTTTTCGTAAATTTGCATCATTAATATAACCGAACTGAAATGTTAGACAAAATAAACAGCTTAAAGGCAGAAATCGAAGGACTTACCGCCGCTAACGCCGACGAAGTCGAAGCCCTCCGTATAAAATATCTGAGCAAAAAAGGCGAAGTTCCCGCGCTCATGAACGACTTCAGAAGCGTTCCCGCTGATCAGAAACGCACTATCGGACAAGCCATCAACGACCTCAAGACCTTCGCCACTGACAAAATCAACGCTCTGCGCGAATCGCTCGCCACGTCGACCGACGAATTCAGCGGAATGGATCTTACCCGTACACCATCCCCGATTAAACTCGGCTCGAGGCATCCCCTTTCGCTCGTCCGCGAAGAGATTATCGCCATATTCCGTCGCTTAGGCTTCAACATTGCCGAAGGACCCGAAATCGAAGACGACTGGCATGTATTCTCGTCGCTCAACTTCGCCGAAGACCATCCCGCACGCGACATGCAGGACACATTCTTCATCAACCGTATGCCCGACGTGCTGCTGCGCACACACACCTCGTCTGTTCAGTCGCGCGTGATGGAGAAGACCGAACCGCCGATTCGCATCATTTGCCCCGGACGAGTCTACCGCAACGAAGCGATTTCAGCTCGCGCTCACTGCTTCTTCCATCAGGTCGAAGCTCTCTATGTCGACAAACACGTCACATACGCCGACCTGCGTCAGACCCTGCTCTATTTCGCTCGCGAGATGTTCGGAGCTGACACCAAAATACGTCTCCGCCCGAGCTACTTCCCCTTTACCGAGCCATCGGCCGAGATGGACATCAGCTGTAACCTCTGCGGCGGCAAAGGATGTTCATTCTGCAAAGGAACAGGTTGGGTCGAAATTCTCGGTTGCGGCATGGTCGATCCTAACGTCCTCGAAGCATGCGGCATAGACTCCAAAGTTTACTCCGGCTTCGCTCTCGGCATGGGCATCGAACGCATCACTAACCTCAAATATCAGGTCAAAGACCTGCGTATGTTCTCAGAAAACGACACCCGTTTCCTCGAAGAATTTACATCGGCCCACTAACGTTCGGGCTTATGAGAAAAAGCGACCGTTACCGCATGGTGCTTGAGCGTTTCGAGGCTGTCATGCCTATGCCACGCACCGAACTCCACTACGACTCGCCTTATCAGCTGCTCGTTGCCGTCATCCTCTCGGCACAATGCACCGACCGTCGTGTCAACATCATCACGCCTCCCCTCTTCGAGCGCTACCCCGACGCGGCAAACCTTGCCGCTGCCGATGCCGACGACGTGTTCCGCTTGATAAGCTCCTGCTCATATCCCAACAACAAGACCAAATCGCTCATAGGCATGGCGCGCATGCTTACCGAGCGCTTCGCCGGTAACGTCCCCGACGATATGGACAGTCTGCTCGACCTGCCAGGCGTTGGCCGCAAAACCGCCAACGTCATCCTTTCGGTCATATACAACCGGCCGGCTATGGCGGTCGACACCCATGTCTTTCGCGTTGCCGAACGCATCGGGCTGACCACCAAAAGCAAAAATCCGCTGACCACCGAACGCGAACTCGTCAAGAACATCCCCCGGGACAAAATCGCCCGCGCCCACCATTGGCTAATCCTTCATGGACGCTATGTCTGCAAGGCGCGCAAACCCCTCTGTGAGCAATGCGAAATCCGGGAATACTGCCGGGCATACGCCGCAGCCGATAACACCACGGACAAATGAACAACTTCACAGCCGACGACACATTCATAATTGCCATCGAGGTACTTGGCACCATCGCTTTCGCCATCTCCGGCATCAGACTCGCTGCCGCAAAACGCTTCGACTGGTTCGGTGCTTATGTGGTCGGCCTCGTGACTGCAATCGGAGGCGGTACATTGCGCGACGTCCTCCTCGACATCCCGGTCTTTTGGATGCTGTCGTCGCGCTACCTCGCCGTGACAGGCCTCGCCCTCCTGACTGTCATCATATTCCGTCAGGCCCTCGTCCGGGGCATGCGCACACTCTTCATCTTCGACGCCATCGGTCTTGCCCTCTTCGTTGTCGTCGGCATACAGAAAACCCTCGCCGTCGGCTACCCCATGTGGGTCGCCATAGTCATGGGCATCATCACAGGCTCATTCGGCGGCGTCATTCGCGACATCCTCATCAACGACGAACCCCTATTCTTCCGAAAAGACATCTACGCCACAGCCTGTCTGGCCGGCGGCATCGCCTACTACCTGGTTTCGCTGACATCAGCCCCGCTGCTCGTGGCCCAGATCACATGCGCCGTGATCATAATCAGCCTGCGTGTGCTCGCCGTCCACTTCGACTGGTCGCTCCCGATACTCAAAATCGACCGCGACACTCTTCCCGAAAACTCCGACAACGATAAATCGAAACAATGAAGGTTGACCGCAGCACCGTGCAATTTGTCAAATACTGTATGGTCGGAGCTCTCAACACTCTGGTCACACTTTGCACAATCTTTGTCTGCAAGTCGCTCTTCGACGTCAACGAATACCTCTCGAATGCAATCGGCTACGTCCTCGGTGTCATCAACTCCTTCCTGTGGAACAAACAATGGGTATTCCATTCCCATGGCGGCTACAGGCGCGAAGCGCTCAAATTCATTATCGGCTTCCTTCTCTGCTACGGTCTCCAACTTGCCGCCGTCGCGTCGCTCAACAGTTCATCCTTCGGCGACATCGAATTCACTCTCGGACAAATCGTCATATCAGGCTACGGCATCTCCACCGTTATCGGATGCGGAGTCTATACAGTCTGCAACTACGCTTACAATCGCTTAATCACATTCAGATAATCTGTTCCCATGAGAAAAACAACCAATCATCTGTCTAAAATCCTCGTCGTCGCAGCTCTGGCCGTCATCGGTCTCTCATCACTCACGGCTGCTACCGACAGCTCTGACCGGCGAGAACCCGAAGTCTACGTCACAATAGGCGCCGAACCCAACTTCGTGCGCTTCTCCAACCGCGACAGCATTACCTGGTATCTCGAAAAATGCCATCAGACCGGCATTAACCACGTCGTCCTCGACGTCAAGCCCAACTACGGCAAGGTACTTTACCGTAGCAAGATAATACCCTACCTCGACTATCTCGAAAAAGTCACACCCGAACCCCTCGGCCGCGACTGGGACTACCTGCAGTATTTCATCGACGAGTGCCACAGACTCGGCATGCGTCTGTCCGCCTCCTTCTCGATTATGCCCTGCGGCTCACCTTACTGGCAGCGCGGCCTCTGCTATCAGGACACAATCTACGACCGTTGGCTCTGCATCGAAAACCGACCCGAAGGCATCGGCGGCGACATGCGTCAGACCCGCAAAATAGCCGCCACACTCAACCCCGCCCTCCCCGAAGTGCAGGACTATGCCATCGCATCCATACTCGAACTTGTCAACAACTACGACATCGACGGTTTCTCGCTCGACTACTGCCGCTACCTCGACGCACAGAGCGACTTCTCCGACTTCTCCCGTAAAGAATTTGAAAAATACATCGGCCACGAAGTCGAAAACTGGCCTGCCGACGTGATGACCTTCAAGGAAGACGGCAGCCGCATCGACGGTCCGTTGATTAATCAGTGGTGGGCATGGCGCGCAAAAGTCATTTCCGACTTCGTCCGCAAAGCATCCGACGCCATCCACGCCGCCAAGCCGCATGTCGAAGTCGAATACTGGGCCGCCACTTGGATTCACGCCCTTCAGGTCACGGGCCAGAACTGGGCTTCGCCAAAATCGTCGTGGTGCAAAGCCTACAGCTACGGTTCTGACGAATATCAGGCCACGGGCTTCGCTCCCTGCCTCGACGTCTTCGCCGCCGGCGCCTACCTCGAACGCGTCCACGGCGCCGACGACAACGAGTCGGTCGAATTTGCCCTCAACCGCGCCGACTCCCTCCTGCATGGCGACTGCCGCCTTGTCGGCTCGCTCTATGCCGTCAACCACGACAACGACCCCGACAACCCCAACAACATGTACAACGCCGCCATGATGAGCCTCGTCAAGACCGGCAATCTGCGCATGTTTGACATAGCCCAGATTCATAACCGCAACCTTTGGCCATCAATCAAAGCAGCCATCGACGACTACAAAGCCTCACGATAAGGACATTATTGCCTATCGGTTTTCGAGCATGATTGTACACAGGGCAAAAAGTCCTGCGGCTAAAGTTATTATCATAAATCAAATCATTTTTTCGATTATCTGACCTCGGCCCGACAGTCCGCAACGGGCATTATTGAATCAAGAAGCGCGGACTGATTTCGCCACACCCCCGAATGATGGTCCTGAGATAACCTGTATGCGGGATATGATGACAGCAGCCCACGCTATATGCGGGGAAACAGTCTCCTCATCCTTTGCATACGTTGAAAATTTCTCAGGTTCTCATTCGAAGGACAAGCAAATCGCTTCTTATCGACAACTTCTTATCGACTATGTATCTGACGTCACTCCGACGCCGGTCGCAAAGTTACAAAAATAACCTCAACCCCCAAACACAAAGAAATAACTATTAGAATTTAGACATTACACACAGCTCAGCGTTGGATGCTCTTGAGCGGACGAGCAGGATTGCCGGCGACGAGAGTGTATGGGGCAATGTCCTTGGTCACAACACTTCCGGCACCGACAACAGCACCGTCGCCAATAGTCACACCGGGAAGTATTACGACATTGGCTGCAATCCATACATTGCTGCCAATGATTATGGGCTGAGCGCGCATGATTCCACGATTCCGTTCCTCGGGCGTAAGTGAATGTATAACAGTGCACAAACTGACATTAGGTCCTATAAACACATTGTCGCCGATGACAACATCTGCTTCGTCAAGAATCGTGAGATTGAAATTGCCGACAAAGTTATCGCCAATGCGGATATTAAACCCAAAGTCACAATGAAAGGGAGAATGGATAACGAAATTATCTCCGATCTTATTCAATATTCTGCGAGTCAACGCTCTCCGTTCTTCTTTTCGCGAAGGTTGCAATGAATTAAGTTCAAAACACAAATTCTCACACTTTGAAAGACAGTCGCCGATACCATCAGCGAAACCATTGACCCACTCTCCTGACTTTAGGCCCTTGAGGCACTCATGTGCATCCATTGGCAGTTGCATTTCAGTATTTGTTACGCGTGCTGTAATTGTCAATATCGCTTATTCGCGGCTTACTTCGTAATGGTAGACGAGCTGGCGGAAGGGTTCGTATTTCTTATCTCCATACCATAGTTCTTTCGGCGACAGATTGAACATTATGTCATGGTATAAGCAATCAGCATCGCCGCCAAAATTTTGGGAGAAAACGATTTTGACTGTTTCAGGAGCGCCATATCCACCAAGACATATCACATCCTTAGGGAGCAATACGAAATGATACATTCGCTCATCCATTTGACAAAAGTCATAAGCAGCTCTGACCTCCACGACTCCGATTTTGCGCAGACGTTCGGCTATAGCTTCATCGGCAATAGTCGATGCCAACGGCTCCAAGTCCATGTAGACCGTCAACGAATCATTTGAAACTACTTTACATTCCTTATCTTCGGATATCTTATCGCCATGATAATAAGAAACGTCCATCTTACCATAATATGTGCCTTTCATATCATTTATAGCATTTTGAATCTCAGACGACGAAAACTTCGGTTCATCATCATTACAACTCGTGCCAAACACCAAAGCCACCAACAGAACGAATTGAATAATTTGTTTCATAATTTTAATTTTATACTCCTTATCGCTTAACATCTAATATGATTAATCCATTCTCAATCAAAAGTTTATGTTCTAATATTATATGGACGACATCGCAAATACTCTCCAACTGCCATCGGATTCACACCTTTGAATATAGCCTTTCTTTGTCGGTGTATATTATTTAATTTATCCATATCTTTACAAACAGAATGTTCAGACGTTCCCTTAGTGAACGTTCAAACGTACAACTTCAATATATGCAACGAGCTATCATCTATTGTCAGCGAATTTACAACTATTTCGTCTATGATACGTCTTTGATGCAAATTAATTCACAGTTATTCTTGAAATTTAACCATTATATTTAAAATGCTCTAAGTGCCGTGGATTTTAGATTTCGACAATTATGTACTTTTCTGATAATAAAACCCAATATGCGGGCGTCTTCTATAAGTAATATTGGTTTGAACATTACCCGTTTGCGTCATCTGCCCATTATTGAATTTTACAAAATTCGGAACATTATCACCGAAGACACGTTCAAAATATTCACATCCGGCATTTGCATTTGAACAATTATAATTCGTGAACGCAATACCATTTTTTGAAATACCTTTTTTGGTAATTACAATATGTCCTTGCTGACAGAGCGGGCAAACATTTTCTTTCACAGACACAATGTCGGTCAACTCTTTTATAAATGGCGATGGTTTGTCTCCATGATACAGCACATATGTGTGTCTCTTCGCACGAGTAAAAGCCACATAAAACAAACGTCGTTCTTCGGCATATTCAAACTGATCTTCTTCGCTAAGCACATAGCCGAGAATCGGATCATCTTCAATCAATGACGGGAAACCATTCTGCCCTTCTTCGCAATTAATCAGAATAACATTATCTGCTTCCAATCCTTTTGCGGAATGAACAGACATAAATCGTATCTTGCGGCCCTCTATGGTAACAAAAATATTGTCAGGATTAGAATTTGGGCCGGATGTATTGAATACATATCCAATGGAAAATGCATCATAATTGTATCGTCCATGTATTAAAATTGATTCATCGGCAGGTATGCTTTTAACCAACTTTTGGACGGATTGAAACATCAGATTATCATTATCCTTGAGCGAAGCTCCACAATCCACAAAATCTATGTAGGTATGGTTTCTTTTTATCCATTCCTGCACCATAGGTATCTCATCTTCATGATAGGGATAATCCACGCCATCAAAAGATATGAGCTTAATTTGACAGTCCTTATCATTTCGAGTATTTGGCATTGGTGTAACGAATGGAGTAACAGACTTCTTTACCTGCTCAGGATTGCGTTGGATAAATTCCGACGAAATATTCAACAGCGGATTACTGAACCTATATGTCCTTTCGATTTTACGATGCGCTGTAAAGCCAAAGTATTCTTCAAACTTATAAAAAAGTCTCATATTGCTTCCTGCAAAACGATATATTGACTGCCAATCATCTCCGACACAAAACATTTTTGTCATCGGCATCTTTTTTCTAAGACTTTGCAGGAAATTATACCTATCTACAGATATATCTTGAAACTCATCAACCAA
Source organism: Muribaculaceae bacterium (assembly GCA_017889945.1). Lineage (GTDB taxonomy): Bacteria > Bacteroidota > Bacteroidia > Bacteroidales > Muribaculaceae > CAG-873. The sequence goes on along the minus strand of JAGAOW010000194.1, from coordinate 1,542 downwards.
TATATAGTCATAATCTTTCCATTTGCCCATAGCGCAATAATCAGATGCCAAGTTAATAGCATCAGTGAAGTCAATTTGTCCGAGACTGTTTAGTTGCTCTGAATAAGCGGTGTATAATGGCTGAACTATACCAGTGATAATCGCCAAGGTGCGGGTATCATATTTGCCTTTTGCGACTTCGATAAGTTTCTTTAAGGGGTCTGCTGTAGGACAATTCGACTTTACTAAGGCTATAAATTGTTCCAGCAAAGCAAAAACCGAGCGTTCCAATTTAGGAGAGCGTTTAACCAAGCGCGTGTATAATTCTTCGGATGATACATTTCTGTAGGGAACTCCGGCTTTGGTAAGCTGTTGTTTAAGGACTTCCAATATTCTCCCCGAATGAAAATCAGCACTCCGAGTTTCGATTAGTGTAGTACGATGCTCTTTATGAGTGTCTCGTTTCCACTCTATTCCTTCATTATACTTCCTGTTTTGAGTATACCACCCACCTTTAGGATCTTTATCCCCAAACCATTTAGGAACGTTCCCATCTTTATCAATCGCGAAATGTTCAAGATATACCCTTCTGATGTGTGTTGATACAAGGCCGGTTACGGGATTAGTCGTCCGCTCTGTTACATATATAGTAAAATCAGGAAGATACTGACGATAATCTTTAGTATAAGTATTATATTCATATGGTTGCTCATAAACGAAATTCACGCCCAATTCAGTGAGATAAGTACATAATCGTTTTTCTTCTTCACTACGAGTGAATATGATATGGTCGTTCATGTCCGTATAAATCGCCGGAATACCATATTTTTTTCTATCAGAAAAATAATCCGGTGCTTTCGTGTATTCATGCTCCAATTTCATAAGAGATTGAAAATGGAGAATGTATTGAAGAACATTAGAAAGGAACTGTTTATCTTTTCGCATCAACGAACTAAAGACATTCAACAGTAAAGACTGAGAGCAAATAGACGGTTTCTTGTTCTCGGCTTGTGATAAGATTTTTACAGCCAAGCTATGAAATGTCGAGCACTCCACGTCATCTATACCCAAACGCTCGTATAGTTCAGAAGCGGCTTTGCGGGTATATGTAACAATCAATAATTTAGATGGTACAATCTTTCTAATATCAAGCAAATATCGAGCTTTACCGATAATCGTAGATGTTTTACCACTGCCGGCGCTGCTGATTACCAATGTATTATCTTCCAGGCAAACGATGGCATCTCTTTGCTGCTTATCCAATGAATAAGAAAGGATATTGTCAAAATAGTCTTCGTACTTGACCAACTGGGCTGATTCAAATAGTTTATTGTGTTTAGTGCGTTGGCCTTCCATGTCCACTACAAACTTATACAATTCAGCGGCTTTAGGATTAGAAATGCAGCTTGGACTTGCAGAAAACAATTTCTTAAAACTCTCAATTTCACAAGTATTATGATGTTGGAATAAATTTAATTCCGAGAACGTAAAATAATGATTCTCATCTAGAAGTATGTCTAACTCAGAAGCTGCCTTATCACACCAAATGTTTATTGTTTGAAT
>JAGAOW010000013.1 GCA_017889945.1 Muribaculaceae bacterium | reverse complement strand
GAGCTGCCGGTCAACCTCGAAGTCAACCTCGAGAACTACAACGGACAGAACTACAATACCGCCGTGCTCAAACGCCTCTTGCTATATCCGCAGAAATCAGGCAAACTGACGGTGAACTCAGGCAAGTACGACATTACCATCCAGCAGTTCGAACTTGTCAACATGGGCTTCTTCACTACTCAGCGTCCGATTGAGCGACAGATAAGCACCGAGTCCAACATGGCGTCGATCGACATCACTCCCCTGCCCGACCCCAAGCCGGCCGGTTTCAACGGTGCTGTCGGTCACTTCGACGTTACCACCAAACTCGAGCCCGAACTTCTGAGAACCAACGAAGCCGCCGTTTACTCATATATTATTAAAGGTACGGGCAACATCCGATATCTCAAACAGCCCGTCATCGACTTCCCCGCCGGCATCGACCAATATACCCCCAAGACCGATATCGACGCAAAAGTCGTAGGCTCTAACACCACCGGCACATTCAAAGTCGATTACACCATCGTGCCTCAGGAAGTCGGCAAAGTCGTCATACCCGGAACACCTTTCGTATATTACGACCTCGACAAAAAAGAATACGTCACTGTCGACACCCGCAGCTACGAGCTCAATGTCGCCCGCGGCGCATCGACCTCTGCCGTCGTCGAACAGAAAGCGATTGATACCAAAATCGAAGACATCCTCCACATCAAATCGTCAGTTAGCGAAAAGCAGCACAAAGAGATCAGCTACATCTTCCACAATGGTCTCTACTGGCTGAGCTTCATCATCGCAATTGTCATTTTGGTTGGCGTAGCCATCATATACCGTCGCAAACTCAAATTCAACGCCGACATCAAGGGCCGCAAACACGCCCGCGCCAACAGAGTCGTGTCCAAACGTCTCAAAACAGCCCGTATGTATATGAAAGCCCACGAAAATGACAAATTCTATGCCGAACTCGCCAAGGCTGTATGGGGCTATATCAGCGACAAACTCGGCATTGCGCCCTCTCAGTTGCTGCGCGACAACATCGCCGCTCAGTTGAGCGACTATGGCGCTTCGCCCGAAACGGTCAGCCGTATGCTCGACGTGCTCGACGAATGTGAGATGGCTCGCTTCACTCCTCAGCACTCCGACCAGGAAGTAGCCAAACTCTACGACGAGGCTGTCACTGCGATTAGAAATCTCGAAGATGTCAAAAGATAAAATGATGAAAAATATATTTGCTCTGATTCTTCTATTGGCCGGCCTGACGGCTTCGGCCGCCAACTTCGCCCAACAGGCCGATTCAGCATATAATAAAGAAGACTATCGTCAGGCCATCAGCCTCTACGAGCAGGCCATCGCCAACGACGGCGTATCTTCGACCGTCTACTATAACTTAGGCAACGCTTATTTTCGCGACAACCGCCTCGGCAAGGCGATTATAAGCTACGAGCGCGCTCTCGCTCTCGACCCCTCTAATGCCGATGCGCGCACCAATCTCGACTTTGTCCGCACAAAAATCGAAGATGCTCCCGAAGACGACAGCAGCTTTTTGAGCAACCTCCACCACAACATCTGCTCGGCATTATCGCCCGACGGCTGGGCATGGTGCGCTTTGGCACTCTTCATCATTCTTCTCGGCACTGTCGCCCTCTACATATTCTCGTCAAACGTGGCTATGCGTAAAATCGGCTTCTTCGGTGGAATTGTCGTGGCATTTGTGTTCGCCTACACCACAGCCATCGCATATCAGACTTCCAACGCCGCCTTCCGTCACGACAAAGCCGTCGTGATAGTCCCCACTACCAATCTGAGCTCGGTGCCCCGCAGCTCAAAAGGCAAAACCGAGAAAGTCGTGCCGATTCACGAAGGCACAAAAATCGAAATTCTCGATTCGCTTTCTACCCCCGAAGATCCCAACGTCGGCAAGTGGTATGACGTGAAAATCAACAACTCAACCCGCGCTTGGCTCAATGCCGCCGATGTAGAAAAAATTTAGACCCCGTGCTACATTATGTTTAAAAACATGTACAAAAGAGAAGATTTTATTCGAATTTTTTTGTTCATGTAAAAAAGATGCCCTAACTTAGAGGGTGTAAAAATAACATAAACCCGATCGTTTAATTTTAAATTATAAGCATCATGAGTAAAACTATCACTTTCAACGAACTTCGCCGTCTCAAAGACAGTTTGCCCGACGGTTCGATGCACCAGATTGCAGACAAACTAAACACTACCGTACAGACGGTTCGTAATTATTTCGGCGGAAGCAATTACGACTTCGGTAAGAATTGTGGTGTTCATATCGAACCGGGCCCCGACGGCGGCATCGTTGTTCTTGACGACTCTACCATATATGATATGGCTGTAGAACTCCTCAAAAAACAAGACTGACAAGACTCTGTCCAAAAAAATCTGCATTCTCCTCTCTCCTTAACCCTCCTCCCTCCAAAACACACTTCGAAAATATGCCTCAATCGACCGACTCAAGATATATAACGATAGCCATCCACACTTATGAAAAGGCAGTCGCTCTGCGCTCTCTGCTCGAAAGCGAAGGCATCGAAGTGACTCTCGCAGATGTCAACCTCGAACATCTGTCGGCTGCCTCAGGCATAAGAGTCAGAATCCACGAATCAGACCTGCCTCAGGCTCTCAGGATTATCGAAAACCATGAGGTATTCACTCAATCTGACAACTGCGACGATTCAACCAATTCTCACTACATTCTGGTCGCTGTCGACTTCAACGACAACACTGTCAACACCGTGCGTGTCGCTGCTTCCATTGCCGCACGCCACAAGGCTTCGCTCACTCTGCTCAACTCCTATATCGACCCCTATATCGGTGGCGACAGCATTCAGCTGACCGACTCGCTGACCTATGATATAGTCGACGCCGAAGCCCGCCAGCAGATTTCAAAGTCTGCAAAACAGATGATGGACAAACTCGCCCGTGATATTCGCGAAGAGATGAAGCGCGGCACAATCGAAGCCGTCAAATTCACGACCGACGTTGTCGAAGGTGTGCCCGAAGACGCAATTGGCTCATATGCCAAAGACCGTCCGCCCCTGCTCACAGTCATGGGCACACGCGGTGTCGATAAAAAAGAAAAAGAAATGATAGGCAGCGTGGCTGCCGAAGTCCTCGACGGAAGCCGCTATCCGGCTATCGCCATACCCGAGACTTTCGACATCGAGAATATCAATCTGATGAGTCGCGTCATGCTCTTCTGCAATGCCGACCGCGAAGACATTGCGGCTATGGACCGCTTTGTCAAACTCTTTCCCGACGCCAAGGCCAAAGTGACCATGGTCGTCCTGCCCTCGCGCCGCAGATGGCTTGACTCCAATCGCTCGAAAAACATTTCTGCATTCACAGAATATTTCAAGCAGAATTATCCTCATCTGACATTCGACAGCGTGAGCGTCGAAACCTCAAACGCTACCGACGAGATAACAAAACTTCACGACAAAAGCAGCTTCGACCTGATTATAGTTCCCTGCAAGAAAAAAATCAACATCCTCAGCCGCATTTTCAACCCCAGTCTCGTCCACAAAATCATCTTCCACGCCGACATCCCCATCCTCGTAATCCCCGTCTGATTACCGCGCTGCCCCACTCTTTTCGTCCCCGATAAATAATCGGTAAAATTTATCGTGATTATAGCCCGATTATACCTATTTTTGTATTCGTAATATATTAATTCGTATAAATAATATATGGAATACAGATTTTGTGGCAGAAGCGGACTTCAGCTCCCTCTTATATCCCTTGGGCTATGGCATAATTTCGGCGGAGTCGATCCCTACGAGAAATCGCGTGAGATTGTCTTCCACGCCTTCGACAAGGGTGTGGTTCATTTTGACCTTGCCAATAACTACGGTCCGCCTCCCGGAAGTGCCGAAGAGAATTTCGGCAAGATTCTTCGCGACGGCCTGCATACCCACCGCGACGAAATTATAGTCTCGTCCAAAGCCGGCCATCTGATGTGGAACGGCCCTTACGGCGACGGCAGTTCCCGCAAATACATAATGGCGAGCATCAATCAGAGCTTGAAGCGCACCGGCCTGGAATATTTCGACATATTCTACAGCCATCGCTACAACCCCGAAACACCCCTCGAAGAAACCGTGCAGGCCCTTATCGACATCGTCAGGCAGGGCAAAGCTCTCTATATCGGATTGTCTAAATATCCCGTCGACAAAGCTAAGGAAGCGTGCGACATGATGCGTGAGCAAAATGTACGATGCCTTATATATCAGGACAGATACAATATGCTCGTGCGTCGCCCCGAAGAGCGGCATCTTGAATTTCTTCGCGAAGAGCAGCTCGGTTTTGTCGCCTTCTCTCCACTTGCCCAAGGTCTTCTTACCGATAGATATCTTAATGGTATACCGTCAGACTCACGCGCCGCGCGACCGACCGGTTTCCTCCATCCCGAAGACATCACTCCCGAGAAGATCGATAAAATCGCACGCCTGAACAAGATTGCCGCTCAGCGTGGTCAGTCATTGGCCCAGATGTCTCTCGCCTGGCTTCTCGCCAAACCCGAGATAACATCCGTCATAACCGGCGCAAGTTCAGTCCGACAACTTGACAACAACCTCCAAGCCATCGCCAACACCAATTTTACCCCCTCCGAACTCTCCACCATCGACAACATAATCCTCTGAATTATAACGGTAATCAGAAATTTTATAAAAAAATACAAGGCTGGCTTCTTTCATTAGAAACCAGCCTTGACTATGTGATTTTCAATTAGTTATATTAAGTATATAGTGTTTACTTTACGATTATCTTTTTGTGTTTGCCGTTGGCAAGACGGACTATATAGATACCCGGAGCTGTCGTTTCGCTTACCCTTATACCATTTATGGTATAAATCGCATCCACCTCGCTGTCAATCATATCGTCAATCAGCGCGTCATCGACTCCTGAACTCATAGGATTTACAGCTATCGAGTACAACCGGATGCAGCTGTCGGTTGAGGGAGCTTTGACGCGATAGACCGACACGGCTACCGACGCAGGCGCTTCCGCTTCACTGGCGTATATATAGACATAAGTATCATCGCTAACATTATAATCCACTACTATATCGCCCTTGTTGTCATTGGTGTAATACTGCGGTTCATCCTGTCCGACCTTGACTGCAACTCGCTTCGAGCCTACAGTCAGGCAGTTCACTGTTACAGTGCCTCGTCCGGCAGGAACTTGAACGACTAAACCGTTGAAACGGTTGGCAATGTCGCTTGCTCCCGGGGCCATGCCGCCTACCGCAGCGACATATTCATCATCCATAGTTGAGTTAATGACGATTGAACCGTCGCTCTCATCATAGCCGTCTTCGTCTCCGATGGTAACATATACATTCCCGATAACAGTGTCACCAAGGTCTGTATCATTGTCAATACCTGACATGAACGATGTTTCTGACGTCTCGGTAGGAGCGGATATTCCCTCTATCGAAATTATATTCTGACAGTATGACCATTTAGGATGTGATTTATAGCGGTCTACGCTTTCTGCAGGCACTTTGACTGTCGGATTGCCGATATAGTACCACGACCATTCATAATCGACAGGTTCTGTCGCAGTGGATGTTATCGTTGTGCTCTTGCTCCTGTTGTCGAAATCAAATGCACCGTAGCCGATTTTGTTAATAGTGGAAGCGATATAAAGCGTCTCAATATTCTCACAATAGGCAAATGCGCCATTTTCAATAGTTTCCGTACCCTCAGGCAATGAAATTGTAGTCAGTGAGTTGCAATGACTGAATGCACTGTTGCCGACTGTTTTCAAATTGGCCGGCCAATGCAGGTCGCTGAGTGAGGTGCAATAGCCGAATGCTTCTTCTGAAATTGTAGTGATATTATCCGACAGACGTACATAAGTCAGATTAGGGCAGTTGTAGAAAGCGTATGGCTCGAGGATTTCGACGCTCGAAGGCAGGATAACTTCAGTGATATTGGTTTTGTCGGTGTAAAGACCTTTGGGCAGACGACGCACTTTGTCGCCAATGATGATGCGCTCGACATCGCGCATATTCAGATTTGAGCCACAGTCGGCGTCGATAGCGTTGTAGGTAAAGCGCCAGATGGCATCGCAGCCATTGAAGGCAAGTGCGCCGATGCGCTCTACCGATTCAGGTATCGTCACTCGACCAAGTTCGCTGCAATATTCAAACGCAGCATCCCCGATACTGACTACACCCGACATTTCAGGTGTCGCAGGCAGTTTTGTTCTGGCGAATACTGACGATCTGATAATCTTCAAGGACTTCGGCAAAGTAATCGACGCAAGGTCTGAGCCATAGAACAGAGCATCGGTAAGCGAAACCGTGCCGTCTTTAATATTGCATTCAGTCATATTTTCAGTGCGCTTGTATGCGGCTTTGCCGAAATAGATGATGCCGTTTTCTGCTGCGGGGAGCAAATAATCGGGAATTGCATCAGGCTCTATTTCCTCAACATTCTGACGGTCCAAGGAGAAAGTTTTAATGTTGTTGCTTCCTTCGAAAGCGCCTCTGCCTATAAAGCGGACATTGCCTTTAATTTCCACACGGTTCAGGAATTTACATCCTGCAAACAGTGCTTCAGGGATAGTGTCGTTCGGGAGATTCAAGATTGCCTCGCAAAGGGTTGTGCCGGCAAAAGCGCTCTTGCCGATATAAGTCAGCTTGTCGTTAAATTTGAATTCTGATATTTTCGCTTCTTCGAATGTCTTATCATCGATATATTCCAGATTGGGGAGGTCGATTTTGCTCTTAATGAAATTCGGACCAAAAGCGCCAAGTCCAATCTTGCGAATTGACTGAGGGAGATTCACATTACTTGCCGAACTAAATGCAAAAGCTCCGATTTCTTCTATGCCTTCGGGCAGAGTTGCCATTGTGACACCCGAGAAGGCAGCGCTGCCGATACTGGTCAGTACTTTAGGAACGACAATTCGCTTAATCTTGCTATCGCTTGTGAACGCGTTGGCAAGATTGTTTCTGTAGCAGTGATAAATCTCTGTCGACGGTCTCGGCGAACTGTGTTCGTCATAGTTTGTCTCGCTCAGATAGTAATGGAAGGTGGATGTTGTGCCCATACCGACCGGAGCATAGACTTCAGTCCGATACTCAGTGCCGTCATATTCAAAAGTCACATCCTCCATGTCGAGATAGGTAATTTTGGCGGTGCGACCTTCGGAAGCGCATAAGTATTTCAAGTCAGCTCCGTTGATTTTGCCTTTGAGCACGAGACCCTCGATAACATCGATGTCAAGGTCAAGGAGCTGATTTTTCAGATTGCCGGGCTTGCTGACTGTGACCTCACAGGTGGCTGCGGGAATCTCGGGAGTCTCAGGCTCGGGGAATGTATATGTGTGAGGAGTGTCGATATAAATATATCCGTCGCCGAAGATAGTGGCGGTTCTCACGGTCGTGGTCTGCGAGATGCGAATCGGCGAGCCGTCATAGCGCTGTGAAGTGCGCGTCGGCTCTGAGCCGTCGAGTGTATAAATCAGGATATTGTGCTTACCGTCGTCGTAGCACATCGTTCCCTCATAGGGAGTCAGCGTGAGGTCGAAGGGAGCATAGTACTCTCCCGGTTTATGCGAGTATTTTGTGAAGTCTTCTGTCGGCATGGCGCCTGACGCAAGTCCGCCATAATAAATCGACACACCGGAAAGGGTAATGTCGTAGGCGGCGGTGAGGGTGAGACGGGTTGTGCCGTCAGCTACGTAGATACAGAATGCCGAGCCGGCACCCGACGACATACCGTCAAATTCATTGGTTGACAGCTCGCCGATGCCGGAGATAGACAGCGCGTGGGGCTTCATGTTTTCCCAGTCGGGTTCGGTCTTTCCGGTAGGGTCTTCCCACATGCTTACAGCGAAATCGAAGGCGGCATTACCGCAAAGGTCGGCAACAGGCGATGTGGTTACCGTTCCGCCTTTTTTGATAATAACACACTGAGGTCCGGCATAGGCATCGGTAAATGTCCATCCCGACGGATTGTCGAATTGCGAGAGGTCGAGTGCGGTAGTGCCCTCCTGAGTGCCGTCGACGTTCTGAAACGTCTCTGTCAGAAGGTCTATGCGTTCGCTCGCGAAAGCTTGCCCTACTCCAACGGCAAGGACAAGCAGTGAAAAGAATACTTTATTCATAGCTCTGTGAATTAATTGATTTGACATGTGAATATATGAAGCCACCACACCCGTAGTCACAACGAGCGCAGTGAAGTCAGTCTCAGCGGATTACTCCGCCTTTTTTGATATAGCCTTTTTCGATTGCCTTAACAATCAGGTCGGCCACGTTGACAGCTCCGAGTTTCGTGAACAGGGCCTTGCGATGGGCTTCGACAGTGTTCTCGGTTACGAACATGGCGGCAGCGATCTCACGCGAAGTCTTGCCTTGCGAGATCTGATACAGCACTTCGAGTTCGCGTGTCGACGGATAAAGACTGCTGTCATCGGCAATTTTCAGAGCCTTGTGCACATCCTCGCAATAGTAATTGTTGCCCTTCAGGATTTCCTCTATTGCGGTGATAATCTCGTTGCCTTCGCCCGATTTATATATTATGGCGTTAACGTCGCGCGCAAGAAGTTTTCGGAGAGTCCATATCTCATCATGAACCGTGCTAACAATTATATGAGCCACAGGATTTCGGGCACGAATCATCTCAATCAGCACAAAACCATCAAGGTCAGGCATTTCGAGGTCGATGATATAGAAATCAAATTCAGCACCGGCATCCAGTTGGTCCACAAGAGACATCGCCGTGCTGAATTTAGCGACGTTGTTGACATTGCGGCTCGCAAGAATGGCAGTCATGCCTTCCCTGACAAGGTCGTGGTCGTCAACAACGGCTACTTTCATTTGTGATAAAGCAAATTGGTTGTCCATAAGCGCTCGCATAATTGCATTTTTGTTCCAAAAACATAATTACTTCGCTTATGAACGCTTGTCAATTACGGATTTCCGTAGTTTTTTCGTGTTTGAGATATAAAAAATTATAGAATTATTGTCAAATCAATCTTTGTGCCGCCCGCTTCGACATGTTCGACAGAGACAGAACCGTTGACAGCATTGGCTCGGCGACGGATAGATTCAAGTCCGAGACCCTTACGGCCGGAGAAGGCGTTAGTTCCGTTGTCGCGGATGCAGACATACAGCTTTTCGGAGGTCAGAGTCATGCTCACATTAATCATGTCAGCGCCGGAATGTTTTACAGCATTGCCGACGGCCTCCTGCACGATGCGATATACTTCAAGAGCCGTAGCATCGGGGACAGCTGCCCAGTCAGAACCGTCAGTATGTGATTCATATGTGAAGCTTATCTTCTCACGGACGGCATCGACCTGCTTCGAAACGAAGAAGCGAACGACCTCATCCAAAGTGGCATAGGAGAACTCAGGCGGCATCAGTTCGTGGGAGATACGCCGTACAGACTCGCGGCAGGTTTCAATCATGGAGGCGGTGGTGTCGGCTGATTTCCCGGCACTGATGTTCATCTGAATGGCGAGAAGGTCGTTGCACACGCCGTCGTGAAGTTCACGCGCCATGCGCTGACGTTCGTTCTCAAGACCTTCGACATATTGCCGAGTGAGCTGACGACCGATGTCGGCCCTAATGCCCGCAAACTCCATTTCGCGCTGCATGCGGCGGCGCTTCTGCCGAGCGGCATATATAATGAAAACGACTGAGCCAATCAGAAGAACGGCTACGGCTGCGAAAATCCACATCAGAGTATTGGCACGCTTAGTCTCACTCTGAGCGAGAGCAAGTTGAGTTTCTTTAGTCTCATATTTAACTGTCAGCTCCCTGAGGCTTTCGGTCTTCTCCTTTGCCCACAGGCTGTCGCGCAACTCATTGCTCTGCAAGAGTGTGCGGTAAGCATTCTGATATTCGCCGAGTTTGGAGTAAGCCAGATGCAAGTTGTTGTAACAGTCGAACTTGACAAAAGGCAGATTGTCGATTCCTTCCAGTTCAAGAATCTTATCGAACCATGCTATCGACCGACGTTCATCCTTGTTCTTCAGGCATATAGAACATTCGGCCTGATAGTATGTCAGTTTAGACATCATGGATTCGATTTGCGGCATCAATGACTGACATTTTTGCCGCCATGATTCAGCTTTGGCTTTGTCGCCGCTGCGGTCAGACAAGAGCATCGCATAGGCAGCCGCTCTAAACGCAGCGTCAGGGCTTCCACTCTCCAGAGAATTCTGATAAGCGAGGTCCTGATATTGCATTGCGCGGTCCAAGTCGCCGCAGCCTGTAAGTACAGAGCCGACGACCCCATAAATAACAGCTTTCAGTGCGGCATCATCACTTTTTCCAACCCAATCGGAAGCCGAGACGGCATTACGCGCGGCCTCATCCTTGTTCTGCATGTCAAGGTTAAGGACAGAGAGATTGATATAGAGCGAGGCAATTTCCTCGACCGCTTCCCGACCGGGATTTTCGCGGAAAGCGCCTGAGGTAACTATTGCCATGGCTGTTTCATACTTTTGGAGGGCTTCGTCAATACGCCCCAACGAACGAAGGAAGACACCCTGCGAGGCATTCGCGCCGACTATCATCACAGGATCGCCGCATCGGTCAGCGAGCGAAATCGCATTTTCGCCGACAATCACAGCCGAATCAGTGCGTCCGACGCTATGCAGGCTATCGGCAATTTCACGCAATGCGATAATTTCAGCAATATCTTCGCCGGAGGCGAAAGATATTGCTGAAGAGAAGGTTATAGTCAGGGCTGCTATAACAGTCCTATATACAGATGTTATCCGCATTTGGATGTGCCGCAGGAGGTGCAGATCAGGCAGCCTTCCTGGTAGATGAGGGTTTCCTGACCGCAGTTGGGGCAAGTCTGACCGCTGGCTTTTGTGCCGTTGGGCAAATATTTCTTCAGAGCGCGTTCGACACCCATCTTCCAAGTGTTGATGGACTGGGAATCGAGTTCGAGACCTCCGACAAGTTTCAGAACCTGATCGATAGGCATGCCGTAGCGAAGGACACCGGAGATGAGTTTGGCGTAGTTCCAGTATTCGGGATTGAATTTGTCGGAAAGCCCTTCGATAGTTGTCTTATAGCCACGCTTGTTTATGAACTGGAAGTCGTAGCGCTTGTTACCTTTTTCGTCGATGGCCTTGATAATCTTGCCGTGAGTGACTGATTTGGGACAGAAGATGCCGTCTTCGTCGTCGGCAAGACCTGTGAAAATTTCGTAAGGCGCACCGTCGATAAGACCGATGAAGGCAATCCACTTCTCCTTGTTGTTCTGGAAGCGGACGACATCGGCTTCGAGTTCGATAGGACGTTTGGCAACGTGGGGTTTGATGTCAGAAGGAGCGGGTTCGGCTTTCTTCTCAAGAGCGACAAGGACACCCGAGCGCGAACCGTCGCGATAGACAGTACAACCTCTGCAGCCCGAACGCCATGCTTCGACATAGAGATCGTTGACGAGCTCCTCGCTCACGTCGGCGGGAAGGTTGATGGTCACGGAAATCGAGTGGTCGACCCATTTCTGAATCCGGACCTGCATCTTGACTTTCTCGAGCCAGTTGATATCGTTGGAAGTCGCACCTGCGTAGGGGGAGCGGGCTACGAGATCGTTGAGCTGCTCCTGAGTGTAGTCGTCGCGGACCTCGATGTTGTTGATGCGCATCCAGTCGATGAACTTGGGATGGTAGACGACATATTCCTCGAAAGCATCACCAGTCTCGTCGACATAATCGACACGGACTTCGGTGTCGTTGGGATTGACTTTGCGACGACGTTTGTAGACGGGAAGGAATACGGGTTCGATGCCTGAGGTTGTACGGGTCATCAGACTTGTTGTGCCGGTCGGGGCAATGGTAAGGCAGGCGATGTTGCGGCGCCCGACCTTGCGCATGCGCTCAACCATGTCGGGCGCAACCGAAGCGAGACGGTTGATATAGGGGTTGTTTTTCTCGCGCTCGGCGTCGAAGATTTCGAACGCGCCACGTTCTTCGGCCATGTCGACCGACGAGCCGTAAGCGGCAACGGCGAGAGTGCGATGTACTTTCTCAGAGAAATCGGTAGCTTCGGGAGTGCCGTAGCGCAGGCCCAAAGCGGCGAGCATATCGCCTTCGGCTGTAGTTCCGACACCTGTGCGACGGCCTTTGAGAGTCTTTGTGCGAATCTTGTTCCACAGATTGCGTTCGGCAGATTTGACTTCCTCAGTCTCAGGGTCGGCATCGATTTTCTGAAGGATGGTATCGATTTTTTCCATCTCCAGATCGATGATGTCGTCCATAATGCGCTGCGCCTTTGCAACATGGGTCTTGAACAGGTCGAAATCGAATTCGGCCTTGTCGGTAAAGGGGTTCTTCACATAAGAATAGAGGTTGATGGCCAACAGACGGCAGCTGTCGTAGGGGCAGAGAGGAATTTCGCCGCAGGGGTTGGTAGAGATGGTGCGGAAGCCGAGGTCGGCATAACAGTCGGGAACAGACTCACGCGAGATGGTGTCCCAGAAAAGGACGCCGGGCTCGGCCGATTTCCAAGCGTTGTGGATAATCTTAGCCCACAGAGCTTTTGCGTCGATTTCTTTTTTGATGACAGGGTCACCTGTCACGGGATATTGCTGAATATAGGGAATGCCTTCAGTAGCAGCTTTCATGAAATCGTCATCGATGCGGACCGAAACGTTAGCGCCGGTCACTTTGCCTTCGGTCATCTTCGCGTCGATGAAGGCTTCGGAATCGG
>JAGAOW010000193.1 GCA_017889945.1 Muribaculaceae bacterium | reverse complement strand
TCATCGGCGCAAGCGCTTCGGCAAGTCTGACCTGCTCGCCGAGGAAGCTGAATTCGAACGAATTGTCGGAGAAATTGCGGCGCAATTCGCGGACGCTGCCGGTCAGGATGTTGTGAGACTTATTAATCAGCGATATATTGTCGCAAAGTTCTTCGACACTGGCCATGTTGTGGGTCGAGAAAATGACGGTAGCGCCTTCGTCGCGCAAACGGAGAATCTCGCGTTTGAGGACATTGGCGTTAATCGGGTCGAAGCCCGAAAAGGGTTCGTCGAAAATCAGCAGCTCCGGGCGATGGAGCACAGTGACGATGAACTGCACCTTCTGAGCCATGCCCTTGGAAAGCTCCTCGACTTTCTTGTCCCACCAGGATGAAATTTCAAGGCGCTCGAACCACTCCTTGAGCGACTTAGTGGCCTCATTTTTGCTCAGGCCTTTGAGCCGGGCGAAGAAAATGGCCTGGTCGCCGACTTTCATCTTCTTATAGAGTCCGCGCTCCTCGGGGAGATAACCGATGTTGGCGACATCGGCGGCTGTCAGCTGATGGCCGTTGAAAGTGACCGAACCGCTGTCGGGGGCCGTGATATGGTTTATGATTCGAATGAGGGTGGTTTTGCCTGCGCCGTTAGGGCCGAGCAAACCGTAGACCTTGCCTCTCGGCACCTCGATAGAGACGTTGTCGAGTGCCGTGTGACCCGTAAAGGTCTTGACAATGTTGTCGGCCTTCAGAATTGAATTATCCATTGAAGAAAAATTGAGTGATAAATGTTACTTTTCCAAATAAGACGATAAAGATACTGAAAAATTACACAGAGTGGACAAAAATTCGTAAATTTGTAAGAATAATCCGATTTGAATGACTGCAAAGAACAATAACATAACCGTACGCGGCGCACGCGTCAACAATCTGAAGAACATCAATGTAGAATTGCCTCGCGGCAAATTTATCGTCATAACCGGGCTGTCGGGGTCGGGCAAATCGTCGCTTGCGTTCGACACACTGTATGCCGAAGGCCGGCGGCGCTATGTCGAGAGTCTGTCGAGCTATGCCCGCCAGTTTCTCGGCAAACTGCGCAAGCCTGAATGCGATTTCATCCACGGTCTGCCGCCCGCCATCGCCATAGAACAGAAAGTCAACACCCGCAATCCACGCTCGACCGTAGGCACATCGACCGAAATCTACGACTATATCCGTATGCTCTACGGACGCATAGGGCGCACATATTCGCCCGTGTCGGGGCGGGAAGTGAAGCGGCACACCGTCGAGGATGTGGTCAGCGCAGCAACAGCCTATCGCGCCGGAACGCGCATAGCCGTCGCCGCGCCAATCGCAGTTCCGGACGGACGGACATTCGGCGATATGCTTGACATATATTTAAAGGAGGGCTTCTCGCGAGTTGTCGACCGTGAGGGCAAATTTGTGAGCATCGCAGATGTCAAGGAAAATGCCGACGCAAGCGCAGAGGACTATGACCTGTTGGTCGACCGTCTGGCTGTGGCGACAGAAGGCGACGAACTGTCGCGCCTGTCCGAGTCGGTAGAGACGGCATTTTTTGAAGGTCATGACGAATGTGTGCTGCTCGGATGGACAGAAGAGGGAAGAGTCGAGCGGCAGAGTTTTTCGAAAGGCTTCGAGGCCGACGGTATCAGTTTTGAACTGCCGACAGAGCAGATGTTCAACTTCAACAATCCTTATGGAGCATGTCCCAAATGCGAGGGCTTCGGCAAGGTCATGGGCATAGACCCGGCGCTCGTCGTGCCCGACCGCTCGCTGACAATATATGACGGCGCAGTGGCATGCTGGCGCAGCGAGGCCATGAGCCGTTGGAAACGCGAATTTATTTCGTGGGCCGCGAAACACGACTTTCCGATACACACACCATATGCCGATCTCAGTAAGCATGAACGCGAACTGCTGTGGCACGGCGACGGCAGCGAGATGCCATCGGTCGACAGCTTCTTCGAATGGCTCGACGGACAGCGCCACCAGATACAGTATCGTGTGATGATGGCGCGTTACCGCGGCAAGACACTATGCCCGGTCTGCCACGGCTCACGTCTGCGGCCCGAAACGGCATATGTCAAAGTCGCCAGCAAGAGCATAGGAGAGGTAGTGACTATGCCGGTGTCGGAATTGCGCAAATGGTTTGACGAACTCAGCCTCGACGAGCGCGACAGCAAAATCGCGGCAAGACTGCTGACAGAGATACGCAACCGCCTGCAGTTTCTCGACGAAGTCGGCTTGGGCTATCTGACACTCGACCGTCTGAGCAACTCGCTGTCGGGCGGCGAAAGCCAACGCATCAATCTGGCAACCTCGCTGGGCAGTAGCCTTGTGGGGTCGCTCTACATACTCGATGAGCCCTCAATCGGTCTGCATCCCCGCGACACCGACCGCCTCATCGGCGTACTCAACAAGCTCAAAGCGCTCGGCAACACCGTCGTAGTGGTCGAGCACGACGAGGAAATAATGCGTGCGGCCGACATGATAATCGACGTCGGGCCGGACGCAGGGCGTCTGGGCGGCGAAATTGTCTACGAAGGACCTGTTCCCGCCAATGCGGCCGAAGCGGAGAAAGCAGCGCCACGAAGCCACACACTGCGCTATCTGTCGGGCGCAGAGCAAATTGCAGTTCCACACTCGCGCCGTAAGTCGTCGAGCTATATCGAAGTCGTCGGCGCAAGCGAACACAATCTCAAGAATATCGACGTGCGTTTCCCGTTGAGAGTGATGAACGTTGTGACCGGCGTCAGCGGCTCGGGCAAATCGACATTGGTGCGCGACATACTCTATCGCGGCCTGCAGCGGGAATTAGGCAACGCGGGCGATGCACCCGGCGCATTCAAAGCTCTTCGCGGCGACATACGCCGCATAGCTTCGGTCGAATTTGTCGACCAAAATCCCATCGGCAAGTCGTCGCGTTCGAATCCGGCGACCTACCTTAAAGCCTACGACGAAATACGCACACTTTTCGCAGACCAACAGCACTCACGCCAAATGGGTTTCACGCCCGCATACTTCTCGTTTAACGCCGAGGGAGGCCGATGCGAGGAATGCAAGGGCGAAGGCTCGATAACGATAGAAATGCAGTTTATGGCCGACATCGTCATCCCCTGCGAGGCCTGCCACGGCAAACGCTTCAAGTCGGAAGTGCTCGAAGTGGAATATCGCGGCAAGAATATCCACGATGTGCTCGAAATGACCGTCAATCAGGCCATAGACTTCTTTTCGGAGGGCGACGGCACTGTCGAGCGCCGCATAGTGCGCCGACTCAAACCGCTACAGGATGTCGGACTCGGCTATATCAAGCTCGGGCAATCGTCGTCGACGCTGTCGGGAGGCGAAAATCAGCGTGTTAAGCTCGCGTGGTTTCTTGCTCAGGAGAAAAACGAGCCTCCACTGTTTATCTTCGACGAACCGACCACGGGCCTGCACTTCCACGACATTCATATCCTGCTCGACTCGTTTGAGCGGCTTCTGAAACAGGGACATACGCTGATTATCATCGAGCACAACCCGGAGGTAATCAAATGTGCCGACAACATTATCGACATAGGCCCGGAAGGGGGCGAGGAAGGCGGATCGCTCGTAGTCAGCGGCACACCCGAACAAGTGGCGGCCTCAGGTCTTGGACATACGGCCCGTTTTCTCAAGGACAAGCTCGGCAAAAGCAAATAAATTTGCTTTTGCTCTCGACTTATTCGTACTTTGGCTTCGCCGAAGATACTTGCGCTCGGCAAAGCTCAAATAAATTTGGCTTTGCTCTCGACTTATTCGTATCTTTGCAGGAGAATTACAAATACATTTCCAGACCCATGACATTGACCCAGCTTACAGCGATTTCGCCGATTGACGGCCGTTACCGTTCGAAATGCGCCGAACTTGAGAATTATTTTTCAGAGTATGCACTGATACGCTACCGTGTGCGCGTCGAAATCGAGTATTTCATAGCTCTCTGCCAACTTCCCCTGCCCCAACTGGCAACAGCCCCGGCTGAGGCTGTCGAATCGCTTCGCGACATCTACCGCAACTTCACTGTCGCCGACGCTCAGCGCATCAAGGATATCGAGGGCGTG
Source organism: Muribaculaceae bacterium (assembly GCA_017889945.1). Lineage (GTDB taxonomy): Bacteria > Bacteroidota > Bacteroidia > Bacteroidales > Muribaculaceae > CAG-873. The sequence goes on along the minus strand of JAGAOW010000193.1, from coordinate 12,057 downwards.
ACAAATCACGATGTCAAAGCCGTCGAATACTTCCTCAAAGAGCAATTCGACCTTCGTGGACTGGCTCAATATAAAGAATTTATCCACTTCGGTCTCACATCGCAGGATATCAACAACACGGCAGTTCCTCTGTCGGTAAAGGAAGCACTTCACGAAGTGTATATCCCTGCGATCGAAGGGCTTATCAAAACACTCACTCAGCAGGCTGTCGAATGGGCCGACATACCTATGCTCGCCAAGACACACGGACAGCCGGCATCGCCTACCCGCCTCGGCAAAGAGCTGCACGTTTTCGTCTATCGCCTGACCGAACAGCTCAATTCGCTCAAGGCGGTCAAAATCAGCGGAAAATTCGGAGGAGCGACCGGCAATTTCAATGCTCACCGCGCAGCCTTCCCCGACACTGACTGGATTGAATTCGCAGGCAAATTTCTCAGCAATAATCTCGGCATAGAACGCGAAGCCTTCACAACACAGATTTCAAACTACGACAATCTCGCCGCCGTCTTCGACGCCCTGCGCCGCATCAACACCATCGTGCTCGACCTCGACCGCGATATGTGGATGTATATCTCGATGGAATATTTCAAACAGCGCATCAAAGAAGGCGAAGTCGGCTCATCGGCAATGCCCCACAAAGTCAACCCTATCGACTTTGAGAATTCGGAAGGCAATCTCGGCATAGCCAACGCTCTTCTGACCCATCTTGCCACGAAACTACCCGTCTCGCGTCTGCAGCGCGACCTTACCGACTCTACAGTGCTGCGCAATGTCGGCATACCTTTGGCTCACGGGCTGATAGCCTTTGCTTCGACAGCCAAAGGCTTAGGCAAGCTTCTGCTTAACCGCGCAGCCATCGACCGCGACCTCGGACAAATGTGGAGCGTCGTCGCCGAAGGCATTCAGACCATACTGCGCCGCGAAGGCTATCCCAAGCCCTACGAGACGCTCAAGCAGCTCACGCGCGTCAACACCGCAATAACCGAACAGAGCATCTCGGAATTTATCGACTCGCTCGCCGTCAGCGACGCAGTCAAAGCCGAGCTTCACGCCCTCAGCCCCTTTACATACACAGGATACTAAGACCCCGTTCCGACATACTTATTGCGCATAGCGTGTGAATAAAAATTTGCATGCTATGCGCGAATTTAGTAATTTTGTCGCCGTAAAATATTAGATGACACACCACGATGTCGTCAGTGGACAGATTTGGCTGCTTGCAACCACTTGAAAAAAATGCTAAAATTCGCTTTTCTGCGTGCCGTTGTCACAGGTCCGTCAGTCCACATGCCCCATTGCAAGTGTCAGAACTTACAACTTAAAGACAACGAACTATGAACTATCTCTTCACATCCGAATCAGTTTCAGAAGGCCATCCCGACAAGGTCGCCGACCAGATTTCTGACGCAGTTCTCGACGAGTTTCTCGCTCGCGACCCGCAGTCGAAAGTGGCATGCGAAACCCTCGTAACCACCGGTCAGGTCATCATCGCAGGCGAAGTCAGCAGTAGCGCATATGTCGACCTGCAGGGCATCGCACGCGACGTAATCAACAAGATAGGCTATAACCGCAGCGAACTTCAGTTTGACAGTGATTCGTGCGGTGTGCTTTCAGCCGTCCATGAGCAGAGCGTCGACATCAACCGCGGCGTTGTGCGCTCCAAATCCAGCGAACAAGGCGCCGGCGACCAGGGCATGATGTTCGGCTATGCCACCAACGAAACTCCTCTATATATACCTCTGACTCTCGCGCTTAGTCACGCATTGGTCAAAGAACTCGCCGCCATCCGTCGCGAAGGCAAAGTGATGACTTATCTCCGCCCTGACTCCAAAAGCCAGGTAACAGTCGAATACGACGAGGCCAATCGCCCGGTCCGCGTTCACACAATAGTAGTATCGACGCAGCACGACGAATTTATCCTGCCCGGCGGCGACATCACGCCCGAACGCGCCGACAGCTTGATGCTCGAAACCATCCGACGCGACGTTGAGACCATACTCATACCCCGAGTCAAAGAACATCTACCCGCCGACATCAAGGCCATCTTCGGCGACGACTTCATACTCCATGTCAACCCGACCGGTAAATTTGTAATCGGCGGACCTCACGGCGATACCGGTCTGACGGGCCGCAAGATAATCGTCGACACCTACGGCGGACACGGCGCTCACGGCGGCGGTGCATTCTCAGGCAAAGACCCCTCCAAAGTCGACCGCTCGGCAGCCTACGCCGCCCGCTACATTGCCAAGAACCTCGTCGCTGCGGGAATAGCCGACCGCGCACTCGTTCAGGTTGCCTATGCAATCGGCGTCGCCAAACCTGTCAGCCTCTTTGTCAACACCTTCGGCTCGGCCAAGATTTCGGCTTCAGATGCCGAAATTTCTCGCATCGTCAGCTCAATCTTCGACATGCGACCCTTTGCCATCGAGCGCAATCTCGGCCTGCGCAACCCGATTTATCTCGAAACGGCATCATATGGCCATGTCGGCCGCACACCGCGCAAAGTCAGCAAAACATTTATACACAGCGGCAAACCCATCAAGCGCGAAGTCGAACTTTTCACATGGGAAAAACTCGACCGCGTCGACGACATCCGTCGCAAATTCAAAAAATATCTGAAGGACTGAGCGGATGCTGACGCTCCTGCCGGCGCTCGTCACGCGAATTGTAGTCAATCCGCTGTCAAACGTCTTTCAAAAAAATCTGACCGCGGCGGGCTTCCACCCGCTCGCGGTCAATTTTGCATCCTACGCAGTGCTGACATTGCTGTGCCTGCCGTTGGCCATAGCTACAGACTGGAGCGCTTACACCGACCGCTTCTGGCTGTGGGCTGCTATAATGGGCCTGATCGGCTCAGTCGGCAATGCGTTCCTCGTCATGGCGATGAAGAGCGGCGAGCTGTCGGTACTCGGACCTATAAATGCCTACAAATCAGTTGTAGGCATGCTTACAGGCATAATCCTGCTTCATGAAATCCCATCGCTGTGGGGCATCGCCGGTACGATTGTAATCATATGCGGAACTTATTGCATATTCGGTTCGTCGGGCAATAAAAACCTGAACCGACACACTTTAACAAGCCCGGCTGTGCGCTACCGCATCTACGCCCTGATTTTCGCAGCCATCGAAGCCGTCATATCCAAGCGCGTCATCATGCTCAGCGACGTAAACACCACATTCATACTATGGTGTGCCGCCGGAGCGCTATTTTCAGGATTGATTCTTCCGATAGTGCCTCAAAGCCGCAAAGTTCCCGCACACTTTAATCTGAAAACCGCAGCATGGCTGATCCTGCTGCCGCTCAGCATCGGCACAATGCAATATTGCACAAATCTGGTTTTCAGCCTGATGGAAGTCGGCTACGCGTTGGCTCTCTTTCAACTTTCGTCGATAGTCAGCATCATGTTCGGCCGTTTTTTCTATCATGAAACAAACATCGGACGCAAACTCATCGGCTCGACCATCATGATTGCCGGCGCGGCAATGATTATACTGCTCTGACAGACCAGGAACAAAATCTCGACTATGCAGCCAACAAATTTTGTTTGCTGTGGTCTAATTTGTATCTTTGCGATGTATGAAAGCATATCGCGCGATTAGTTCCGGCCTTTTCGCCATGAGAATCATCGTCGCAGCGGCAATCGGCGTCGCTGTAGCCGTCGGTGTGCCGTGCATTTTTTCAAAAATGCAGCTCGTACCCGCTATCATGGCATGCTCTGTAGTGTGGCTGGCAATATGGTTTGCCGTAAGCGCCCTCTTCGGTCGCTTATACTGCTCGACAGTCTGTCCTACGGGCGCGCTCATCGATTTAATTTCCAAGCTTTCAAAACGCCGTCGCGGCAAACATTTCAGCTATTCAGCGCCTAAAAACCGGCTGCGCGTCGCTGTCCTGCTTTCGGTCATCGTGTGCGCAGCAGCCGGAATATCGGTCGCCGTGGCCGTTTTTGACCCCTACAGTGCCTTTGCCCGCATGGTCGCAGCCTGTCGTCGCCCCACTGCAATAGGTCTTGCCGGAATTGCAGGCGCTACAGCCACCTTGCTCATCATCGCAGTCATATCATGGCGTCGCGGCCGACTGCTGTGCAACACCATATGCCCCGTCGGGACGCTCTTAGGCCTCATGTCGAAATATTCGCTCTACCACCCCGACATCAACACCGACCTTTGCGTCAACTGCGGCCAATGCGCCGATAAATGCGCGTCAGAGTGCATCGACCTCAAGAGCCATGTCATTGACCTGTCGCGTTGCACGGTCTGCTTCGACTGCATGGCCGTCTGCCCCAACGACGCCATCACTTTCCGTCGCGGGCGTCATCGCCTGACCATGACCATGATGCAGAGAGTCGTCGGCAACGCCGGCGTATCGGCAATCAACCGGCCCGACTCGCCCGTAAGACCTATCGACCGACGCATGTTCCTGTCGACAGGACTTATGAGCGCCGTTGCCATGGTAACGGCTGCAAAATCAGCGATAAGCGCCGACGGAAACAGTTCGTCGCCACATCGCCTGCTACCGCTCAACTATGTGCTGCCGCCCGGCACATCGTCAAGAGAAGATTTCTTCAAACGCTGCACGGCCTGCGGCGCATGCATCAGCGCCTGTCCGACAGGTGTGATAAAAGCATCTTCCAACGAATTCGGTGTCCGTCATGCACTTACCCCGGTCATGAATTTCGACCGTTCATTCTGCCTCGTCGATTGCGTCATCTGCACGGAAATATGCCCTACCAAGGCGCTCAAACCTCTTACCGTCGACGAAAAGCTGACCTCTCCCATAGGCAAAGCCCGCATCGAGCCCGCCAACTGCATACTCTATGCCGACTCCGTAGCATGTTCGGTCTGTGTTCGCCGCTGTCCGCTGCAGGCAATCAGCATAATCCGCGACAACAACGGCAAACAGGTGCCCAAGGTCGACAACGAACTTTGCACAGGCTGCGGCGTATGCAGCTACGCATGCCCATCTCAGCCTTACAAAGCCATAATAATCGAAGGAAAATAACAAAATACTGCTATGAAACAATATCTCGACTTGCTCAACCACATAATGCGCGACGGAACTGATAAAAGCGACCGCACCGGCACCGGCACACGCTCGGTGTTCGGACATCAGATGCGTTTCGACCTTGCCGACGGCTTCCCTCTCGTAACAACAAAAAAAGTCCACCTCAAATCGATTATTTACGAACTGCTGTGGTTTCTCCGCGGCGACACCAACGCCCGCTATCTTCAGGAACACGGCGTCCGCATTTGGAACGAATGGGCAGACCCCGACGGAAATCTCGGCCACATCTACGGCTATCAATGGCGCTCATGGCCCGACTACAACGGCGGCTTCATCGATCAGATTTCGCAAGCCGTCGACGACATAAAACATAACCCCGACTCCCGGCGCATCATCGTCAGCGCATGGAACGTCGCCGACATTCCGAATATGAACCTGCCGCCATGCCACGCGTTCTTCCAGTTCTACGTCGCCGACGGGCGTCTCAGCCTACAGCTCTATCAGCGCAGCGCCGACTGCTTTCTCGGCGTTCCGTTCAACATTGCGTCCTACGCGCTTCTGCTTCAGATGATGACTCAGGTCTGCGGGCTGCAACCCGGCGAATTTATCCACACCACCGGCGACACCCACATCTACCGCAACCATTTCGATCAGGTCCGCCTTCAGCTCTCGCGTGACCCTCGCCCACTGCCGAAAATGATTATCAATCCCGACGTCAAGGATATTTTCAGTTTCGACTACGACGATTTCCGTCTCGAAGGCTACGACCCGTATCCTGCTATCAAAGGGGAGGTGTCCGTATGAAGCCCGAAATTGACATCATAGTCGCTGTCGCTCCCGACGGCGCCATAGGCCGCCGTGGCGACCTGCTCTTCCATATCAGCGCCGACCTGCGGCGTTTCAAACAACTTACCATGGGCCACCCCGTCATCATGGGGCGCAAAACCTTCGAGTCGCTGCCAAAAGGCGCGCTTCCGGGCCGGCGCAACATCGTCATCAGCCGCAACGCCTCATTCACAGCTCCCGATGCCGAGACCGCCCTCTCGCTCGACAAGGCCATAGCCCTGTGCGACGGTGTCGACAAGGTGTTCATCATCGGCGGAGCACAAATCTACGCCGAAGCGATAGGCTCGGCCGACTGTCTCTGCCTGACGCGCTTCGACCGCACTCTGCCCGATGCCGACTGCTTCTTTCCTGCGATTGACCCGGCAGTGTGGTCTGTCGACGAAGCCGGCGAATGGATCAGCGATGAAAAATCAGGCGTAGAATTCCGTTTCGAAACTCTCCGGCGCAAACAATGAAAAAATCGATATTCACAGCATTCATAGCCGCCCTGACGCTATGCTCATGCGGCGGTGGCAAATCGGAGCGCTATGCCGACATGCCCGGCGACACTCTTACCCACCGCTCCGAGCTGCTGACGCTGATTGACCGCGGCGACTTCGTCACTGCCGAAATCGCCGACCCATGGAACAGCGGCAAGCGTCTGGCTGCCTACGCTTTGGTCGACCGCAACAAAGACATCCCCCAAGGTCTCGACGAGGAATTTACCGTCGTAGCCGTGCCGCTTCAGCGTTCGGTCATTTTCTCGTCCACCAACAGCGCCGCCATCGCCGAACTCGGCGCGCTCAACGCCATCGCCGCTGTAGCCGACGGCAATTTCTACTCTCCGTCCGACACTGTAGCGCGGCTGATTGCGCAAGGCCGAATCACCGACATCGGCAGCTCCATGTCGCCCGACCCTGAGAAAATTGTCAACCTCGAGCCCGATGCCCTCCTTGTGTCGCCATTTCAGAACGCCGGCCACGGTGTGCTCGAAGACCTCGGAGTTCCCGTGATCGAATGCGCCGACTACATGGAGAATTCGCCCCTCGCCCGCGCCGAATGGATTTTGTTTCTCGGCGAACTCTATGGCAACCGACAGCTTGCCCGCGACATATTCACTCAGGTCTCCACCGACTATGAGGCTCTGACATTCAAAGCCGCATTAAGCTCATATCGCCCCTTGGTCCTCCCCGAATTAGTCGTTTCGGGAGTGTGGTATGTTCCCGGCGGACAGAGCTACATGGCCACCATGTTTGCCGACGCCGGCGCAGCTTATCCCTGGGCCGACGACAGCTCGACAGGCTCGCTGCAGCTCAGCATCGAACAAGTCATCGACAAAGCCTCCGACGCCGACATCTGGATTATGCGCAATTTCGCCCCGCTACGCTCCAACACCGACCTCCTCGCCCTTTCGCCCCTATACTCCGAGTTCAAGGCTTTCCGCGATGGCCGGGTCTACAATTGCGACACCTCATCCAAACCCATCTTCAACGACATCGCTTTCCACCCCGAGCGTGTGCTGCTCGACTTCATAATCATCTTCCACCCCGAGTTGTTCCCGGGGCTTGAATGCACCTACTACCAAAACCTCGCAAAGTGAAAGCCGCCGACAGCCGACATACGATAGTTTTCATTGCGCTGACAGCCATGATAGCCGTCCTCTTCCCGACCATGCTCTCGGTCGGCGCGGTCGACATTCCGCTATCCGAAGTCTGGAAAGCCTTGACCGACGGCGAAACCCAGCGGCGCTCATGGTTTGTAATCGTCACTCAGACACGCTTCCCGGCCGCATGCGCCGCAGCCTTTTCAGGCGCTGCACTCGCCGTCGCAGGCCTGCTCCTGCAGACGGCTTTCAACAACCCGCTGGCCGGACCGTCGATTCTCGGCGTATCGACCGGCTCATCGCTCGGTGTGGCCATAGTCATGCTTGCCATTGGCGGCGCGGGTGGCTTCGCGGCCCATTCAGCCGTCCTTGGCGGGGCGCTCATTGGCGCGATAGCGGTCATGATTCTGCTCGTCGCCCTGTCGTCACTTGTTCGCTCGGCCACTATGCTGCTCATCGTCGGCATCCTCATCGGATATCTAAGCTCATCGGCAATATCGCTGCTCAACTTTTTCGCCACTCAGGAAGGCGTCCACTCATATGTAATATGGGGCTTGGGCAACTTCTACGGCATTTCCGTGCCCGAACTGCCCTGGTTCTGCGGCCTGACGGGCCTGCTTCTCATCCTCTCGCTCCTTTTCATCAAGCCCCTCAACGCCCTGCTCCTCGGCGAGCGTTATGCCGAAAACATCGGTGTCCGCGCTGTCCGCGTCCGCAACGGTCTGCTTTTGCTTTCGGGCGCTCTGACTGCTGTCATCACTGCATGGTGCGGACCGATAGGCTTCATCGGACTGGTCGTGCCCCACATCGCGCGACTCGCCACAGGCACATCAAACCACGCCATACTCCTTCCTGCCACAATCCTTGCCGGCGCCGTAATCGGACTGATTTGCGCCGTTGTCAGCGTCCTTCCCGCCTCACACGGCATAATCCCCGTCAACGCCATTACCCCGATTATCGGAGTGCCCGTGATTATATACATCATTCTGCGGCGACGCAAAATATTCTACTTCAACTGATGGACGCTGCACTCTCAACTATCAGGCTTTCAATCGGCTATCCGGCAACGCGCTCCGGCGCTCCGCTTGTGCTGCTCTCCGACCTCAACCTGTCGCTGCCCGAGGCATCTCTGACTGTACTCATAGGCTCTAACGGCATTGGCAAATCGACCCTTCTACGCACCCTCGCAGGCACTCAGCGTCAGCTGACCGGCTCTGTCCTCATCGGTGCTGACAGGTTCGAGACTCTTTCTGTCCGCCAACGCGCACGCCGGCTCGCATTGGTCTATACCGACCGCACAGGCGGCGGTGGTCTGACCGTCAGCGAACTCGTCGCTCTCGGCCGACAGCCTTACACCGGCTTTCTCGGACGTCTTTCTGACGACGACCGGCGCATAGTCGGCGAAGCCATTTCTTCAGTAGGCATCGGGCACAAAGCCGACGCCTACGTCGCGAGGCTCAGCGACGGCGAACGTCAGAAAGTGATGATTGCCCGCGCACTCGCCCAGCAGACCCCGATAATCATACTCGACGAGCCCACCTCATTCCTCGATGTCGCAAGCCGTCTCGAGATCATGCGGCTGCTCGGCGACCTTGCCCGGAGTCAGGCCAAAACAATCCTCCTTTCGACCCACGACATAGCCCCGGCCCTCAGCGTTGCCGACAGACTTTGGATTGCCGACCCCGTCAATCGCACCATCCTGCAAGGGCCGCGCGACGCCCTCATCGCCGACGGAGCCATGCAGCTGCTCTTCCCCGACCGAAACATCGAATTCGATTCCCGCGCTCTCGACTTCCGCCTTTCACGATAAATCGCTATCTTTGCAATATATTAAATCATATAAGCAACTATTCGAACCATGAGAAATATGCTCGTGACTTTAGGCTGCGCATTGGCTTTATGCGCCTGTGTCACAACCGAAAACAACGATGACTACACCGCTTACGTCAACCCCTTTATCGGAACAGGCGGACACGGCCACACCTTTCCCGGCGCTCTTGTCCCCTATGGCATGATTCAGCCAAGCCCCGACACAAGGATTAACGGTTGGGACGCTTGTTCGGGCTATCATTATAGCGACTCATTGCTCAATGGTTTCTCACAGACCCATTTAAGCGGCACGGGCTGTGCCGATTACGGCGATTTTCTGATCATGCCCACTGTCGGCAATCAGCAGATCGACAATCAGATCGACACCTTGCAAAATCTTCCTTTCGCATCTACGTTCTCGCATTCCGACGAAATTGCAAGTCCTGGCTACTATTCGACCTTCCTCAAACGCTACGGCATAAAAGCCGAAATATCGGCGACCGAACGCACCGCCATCTATCGCTTTACCTATCCCGAAGGCGATGATGCAGGCATGATTCTCGATTTGGATTACTCGATTCAAAATCAGAAAAATCTCGACATGAAAATTGAAGTCTTGGGCGACACTGCCATCCGCGCCTATAAATTGTCCCGCCATTGGGCCTACGACCAGCAGTTGTCCATGTATGCGCAGTTTTCCAGACCTTTCACTTGCGAGATTGTAGGCGACACAATCATCGACACCAAAGGCCGCGATTATATCCGTTGCAAAGCATTGCTGAAATTCCCCGACATGGCCGACAACGGCCGGCTACTCGTGAAAATCGGCATATCGGCCGTCGATTGCGACGGTGCGGAGAAGAACCTCTTGGCCGAAATTCCCGACTGGGATTTTGACCGAATCAGAAACTATGCCCGCGAAAAATGGAATGACTATCTCTCGAAAATCGAAATCGAAACCGACAGCGATGACGACAGGGAGATTTTCTACACTGCGATGTACCATGCCGCCATCAGTCCCAATTTATTTATGGACGTCGACGGTCGCTATCTCGGCATGGACCGGAAAGTGCATCAGGGCGATACCGCAAAACCGGTCTACACCATCTTCTCTCTTTGGGACACTCACCGTGCGCTCCACCCCCTGCTTACAATCATCGACCCCAAGCTCAACAACGACTTCATTAATTCATTGCTGCTGAAAAGCGAAGAAGGAGGAGTACTTCCGATGTGGGAACTTGCCGGCAACTACACCACCACGATGACCGGCTATCATGCCGTCTCGCTTTTGGCCGACGCTGCCGCCAAAGGCATTGCCGATTTCGACTTGAACAAAGCCTTGCAGGCCGCTGTGCGGGCGTCGGTCCGCGACACTGCCGGCATAGTCGCTCCCGAACACAAAAAAGCATCCCTGATGCCTGCGTCTAAGGAATACAAGAACACCCTGGGCTTCATCCCCTGGGACAAGGAATACGAATCCGTTGCAAAAGGACTCGAATATGCCTACAATGACTGGTGCATAGCCCGGCTCGCCGAAGCTGCAGGCGACAGCGCGACCGCCGAAGAATACAAACTCAAAGGCTTGGCCTATATGCACTATTTCGATCCCGTGACCCGCTTTATGCGCGGCAAAAACGAGTCAGGCAAATGGCATGAGCCCTTCAATCCCCGCTCGTCAAACCACATGAGAGACGACTACTGCGAAGGCACTGCATGGCAGTGGACATGGTTCGTACCCCACGATGTCGACGGACTCATCGGTCTGATGGGCGGACGCGAGAAGTTTATCGAAAAACTCGACTCGCTCTTTATCGCCGATTCCACTCTGGAAGGCGAAAGCGTATCAGCCGACATCTCAGGCCTCATCGGCCAGTATGCCCATGGCAACGAACCCTCACACCACATCATACACCTTTATAATTATGTAGGCCGGACCGACTGCACCCAAGAACTCGCAGACCGCATATTCCGCGAGCAATATCGCGCCGATGTCGACGGCCTTTCAGGCAACGAAGACTGCGGACAGATGTCGGCATGGTATATCATGAACTCCCTCGGCTTCTATCAGGTATGCCCCGGTGAACCCCGATACTCCATCGGTCGACCCTGGTTTCCTCATGCGACAATCAACCTTCCCAACGGCAAAAAGATTGAAATCAATGTCCGCAACTTCTCCAAAGACAACAAATACATCGAATCCATAACCCTCAACGGCAAACCCCTGACCGAGCCATTCTTCAACCACTCCGACATAGCCGACGGCGCCGTATTCGAATACCACATGACCGCCCACCCCACCAACTTCATGCAATAACCCCACACATCCCCCATTGGCTATCGCCGCGCGCCCCTGCGCCCGACGATAGCCCTACCAAGCCCCATCCGCCTTGTCCGACCCGTCCTTTCTTCTTTCCCCGCAGGCCTTTGTCTCTCAGCCGTCCGACTCGTCTGACTGGTATGACTGGTCCGATTTATCCTCCCCGTCCAATTCAATCAAGATTAATCAAGCTTAATCACGTTTAATCGGGTCAGCGGATTTTTCCGGTTGGCGATGGGGCGGTCAGCTGTATAGTGTTGCGAGTCTGAACATAAAGAATTTGATGTCACCGACTCCGCGGAATTGAGAGCGCAGGGCTTTTATCTTGACGTTGAATGATTCAGCTGAGGCATTCGTCAATCTTTCCTTGAAATAGTTGACTATGGTCACATTGTGGTTTTCGAATGTCTCAAGCACCTTGTTGAACTCGTTGTTGCCGAAAGCCTCGACTTCGTTGTACCATCTTGCGAGGTTGAGTCGTGCGACATCCGGGGAGACCTT
>JAGAOW010000192.1 GCA_017889945.1 Muribaculaceae bacterium | reverse complement strand
CCATAGTATCTGTGGCCGGGATAACCTTCGGCGTACTTGTTGGTCAGGCACGACCCCATGGCCTGCATTACCTGGTCACTGACGAAGTTTTCAGACGCGATGAGTTCGATGCCTTTTTTCTGGCGGCGGTGCTCACGTTCGATGATGTCGAAAATTTGGGTGTCTCTTTCCATTGAACTTGTTTTGATATGGTTAGGAATTGTACTTATTGTTCTATTTTTTCTTTTTAACCGAAAAGCCGAAACCGCCGATTTTTTCGCCCAGCGGATAATAGCCGCCATGGCTGTAGGCCATCAGTCCTGACGCACCTAAATCGAAAGCGCCGGTCTCGGCGTCAATATAATTTTCGTCGGCGAGCACGTTGAGCACATCGGCGATAAACATGTCGTGGCTGCCCAGCGACATTATCGACTTCACTCGACATTCGATTGACAAGGGCGATTCGCCGACCGACGGGCAGGCAACTTTGACGCCGTGCTCTTTAGTCAGGCCGGTCTCCTTCCATTTGTCATAGTCGCGTCCCGACCTTACGCCGCACCAGTCTGTGGCACGGGCCATTGAGGCGGTTGTCAGGTTGAGTGTAAATTCCATTGTCTCGCGTATGAGACCATAGGAATAGCGCTCGGGGCGCACTGAGATGTAAAGCATCGGAGGATTGGTGCAGATAGTCCCGGTCCACGCCACAGTGAAAAGGTTTGAGACCCCTTCATATGTGCCGCAGCTGATTAGTGCCGCAGGCAGCGGATAGACCATCGTTCCCGGTTTCCAGCTTTGCTTCATAAGATTTGTGCGTCCTTGCCTGCTACGGTGTGATTGCAATAGTGGCAACGTATCTCTATCGGGTCGCGGCCGACGACTTCAAACTTGGTTTGCATCGGTTCGTTATTAGTGATACATTTGGGATTGCCGCACTTGACTATGCCCGTTATTGTGTCAGGTAGTTCTACGCGGCGTTTGCCCACAACTTCGAAGTCGCGTATTGTGTTGACCACGGCTGTCGGAGCTATCAGAGCTATGCGGTTGAGTACCGACTCGGGAAACTCTGTGTCGGCAACCTTGATAATGCCTTTTGTGCCGAGTTTTGCGCTTTCGAGATTATTGCCTATTGTGACGTGGCGGTCGAGTTTCTCTATGCCTAAGAGACGTACTGCCTGAAAAAGCACCGGCGACGGTATTCGGTCGATGACTGTGCCGTTGCGCAGAGCGGCTACTGCGAGTTCTTTTTTATTATTTGGCATGGTTGCGTGTTATTTTGCGAGTGGGTCGATGCCGAGAGCGCGTGTGATGATGGCCTGTCGTGCAAACAGTCCGTTGCGCGCCTGTTCGAAATAATATGCCTTGGGATTGTCGTCAACATCACGGTCGATTTCGTTGACGCGGGGAAGCGGGTGGAGTATCTTGAGCGTCGGCTTCGAATTGTCGAGCATCGAATTGTGGAGTGTATAAAGATTCTTTACGCGCTCATATTCCATTATGTCAGTGAAGCGTTCGCGTTGCACACGCGTCATATAGATGATGTCACTGCGGTTGATGACATCTTCCGAGAAATCTGTCGTTTCTGTGAATTTTATGCCTTTTTCGCGGCAGAACTGCTTATATTCTTCCGGCATCTGCAACTCTTTGGATGCGATAAAATTGAATGTCGGATTGAAATATTGCAGTGCCATCAGCAGCGAGTGAACCGTGCGGCCATATTTGAGGTCGCCGACCATTGTGATTGTCAGGTCGCTGAGCTTGCCCTGCGTCTTGTAGATTGAATAAAGGTCGAGCATCGTCTGCGACGGATGCTGGTTCGCGCCGTCGCCGGCGTTGATGATAGGCACGTCTGTAACCTCGGTCGCATATCGCGCTGCTCCCTCAAGGTGATGGCGCATCACAATCAGGTCGACATAGTTGGCGACCATCTTGATGGTGTCCTTCAGGGTCTCGCCCTTAGATGTGCTTGTCGAATTGGCATCTGAGAAGCCGATAATTCTGCCTCCCAGACGGTTGACGGCGGTTTCAAAACTGAGACGGGTACGGGTCGACGGCTCGAAAAACAATGTAGCGACTACTCGCCCGTCAAGAATTTTACTGTTGGGATTTTCCTCGAAGTAACGCGCACGCTCGAGCAGACCGAGGATTTCATCGCGCGTTATGTCGGAAATTGAGACCAGACTGTTTGAACTCATGGTGTGCCGGTGTTTGATTCTTTTGCAAAGTTAGCATTTTATAATAGAATTGTTTGGCTTTCGTGCCAACTTTTATCAAAAAAACTTTTTACACCTCACGCAACATCAGTATGCCGAGCCTTTAAGCATAAGCCCGACGCGCTCGTGAAGACCGAATAGCAGATTCATACAGTGAACCGCATTGCCCGATGCTCCCTTGAGCAGATTGTCGATTGCGGCCGTAATCAGCAACTTCCCGTCGATTTTCTCAAGGTGGATGAGACACTTGTTGGTGTTTGCCACATCCTTGATATCCACCTGTCGGTCAACTATAAACGTGAAGTTGTGGTCGTCGAAATATT
>JAGAOW010000191.1 GCA_017889945.1 Muribaculaceae bacterium | reverse complement strand
CCTCGGCGGCGATGACTTCGACCATGTGATCATCGACTGGCTTGCCGACGAATTCCAGAAAGAAGAAGGCGTCGACCTCCGTCAGGACCCGATGGCTCTCCAGCGTCTTAAAGAAGCTGCTGAAAAGGCAAAAATCGAACTGTCGAGCACCACTTCGACCGAAATCAACCTGCCGTATATCATGCCCGTCAACGGCATTCCAAAGCACCTCGTAAAGACACTTACCCGTGCTAAATTCGAGCAACTTGCCGACAAACTCATTCAGGCCACAATCAAACCGTGTGAAGACGCTCTCCGCGATGCAGGCATGAAACCGAGCGACATCGACGAAGTTATCCTCGTGGGTGGTTCGACCCGTATTCCCGCAATCCAGCAGATTGTAGAGAAATTCTTCGGCAAAGCCCCGTCGAAAGGCGTTAACCCCGACGAAGTTGTCGCTGTCGGCGCAGCAATCCAGGGCGGTGTCCTCTCGGGCGATGTCAAAGATGTGCTTCTTCTCGATGTTGTGCCTCTGTCAGTAGGTATCGAAACCCTCGGCGGTGTGATGACCAAACTTATCGAAGCCAACACCACCATCCCGACCCGCAAAAGCGAGACATTCTCGACAGCTGCCGACAATCAGCCTTCAGTCGAAATCAATGTCCTCCAGGGCGAACGTCCTATGGCAAAAGACGACAAACTTCTTGGCAAATTCCACCTCGACGGAATCGCTCCCGCACCGCGTGGCATACCTCAGATTGAAGTCACATTTGAAATCGACGCCAACGGCATCCTCAACGTATCTGCAAAAGATAAGGCTACGGGCAAGGAACAGTCGATCCGCATCGAAGCATCGAGCGGTCTGACCGACGCCGAAATCAAACGTATGAAAGACGAAGCCGCAGCCAACGCCGCAGCCGACGCTAAAGAAAAAGAGCGCATCGACAAGCTCAACCATGCCGACGCAATCATTTTCCAGACCGAAAAACAGATGGCCGAATTCGGCGACAAGATTCCCGCCGACAAGAAAGCAGCCCTCGAAACTGCACTCAACCGTCTGAAAGAAGCTCACAAAGCATCTGACCTCGCAGGCATCGACAGCGCAATCAAAGAAATCGAAACAACCTTCGGCGCTGTTCAGCAGGATATCCTCAACGCTCAGCAGCAGGCACAGAGCGCAGGTCCTGACATGGGCGCTCAGGCCGGCAACGCCAACACAGGCAACTCCGGCAACGGCGACGACCATGTAACCGACGTCGACTTCGAGGAAGTGAAATAAGTCCCCAAACTAACGATAACAAAATGGAGTGTAACCCAACCAGTTACACTCCATTTTTATTTACCTTTTTCTCTCCTGATACTTGTTTTCTATGCATTTTTAGCTTATATTTGTACCAAAATTGTACCGAAACTTATTTTGACGTTGATTTTACCTTATGATACTAAATCGGCGTTAAAGTGATACAACTACAAGATTATGCCAGAAAGCAAAGCTAAAATCATGCGTCATTGCATCGTTTGCGGGAAACCATTTCTCGCAAAGAATGTCAATTCAGTCCATTGTTCTAAGAAATGTTCCGATGAGACATTTAGGAATAAGAAACTAGCAATTAAACGATAAGAAAGAAGACAAGCCATCGTAGATAATGCGAACGTACATCAGTATATGACAGCCGCTCAGGTAATCAACAAATGCAACATCTCAAAACCCACATTATATAGATGGATTAGACTTGGGAAAATAAGAGCTTATAATCCCGGGGTACGAATGACGCTTGTTGATGTTACCGAAATTGAAACGATATTAGAAGTTCGAAAGAATCCACTTGTGGAGGAAACCCCAAAACGGTTATATTCATTGGAGCCAGAGGATTGCT
>JAGAOW010000012.1 GCA_017889945.1 Muribaculaceae bacterium | reverse complement strand
GTGATTTCTCCCAGTACCATACATAATTGGTATCGGGCGCTACACAATTTTCAAATGTAGAATAAGAATCGCCGAGTATTGATATTCCCTTGCGACTTTGTCCGTATGAAGTGAATACTGTCGAGATGAACAGAATCGCGATCGTAGTTTTAATTAGCTTGTTCAATTTCATTATTGTGGTGTTATTACAGTAGCGCGAAATTACGAAAATTTTATTCAATGCTAAAATGTCGCGGATTAAATTGTTATAATTCGCAATGTTATAGATTGTTATTGCCGTGCCGGCTCTTTGCGGATTATCGGGAGAGCGAAAGATTGAGCGAGATGCCGTAGGAGGTATTCGTTGTCGGGAATGAACTGTTGGTCACGATTGGCGTGTTGACCTGATGGTCGAAGTAGGCCGAAAGAGTGACGCGGCGGCTGACGATGTATTTGGCCGTAAAGTTGATGTTGACAGTGTTTGTGCCGCTTGTCGCCTGGGTGTAATTGTTTTCGATGCGGCGGATGAGGGCCTGATTGTTCTGCAACGACACGTTGGCGTCGAGGTCGAGGTCGTTGCTGATGCCTTGCTGCGAACCTTTGATTTTCAGCACAGAGTTGAAATTGACGATTTTATATCCAGCGCCGAAAGTCATGCCGCGCGTAGATGCTTCGACTATCTGTCCGGCCGATGAATTCAGGGTCAAAGTACGTTGGTCGCGATATTCGGCGGAGAATTTCACGTTGTTTTTCATTGTGGCGTTGAAGCCGATGAGCGGAGCAAACTGCTCGTTGATTGCAACAGACGAAATGTTGTAGGGCGACGACGGAATCGGTCGGCCGGTCTGAGCGTCGAGCGTGAAGCCGAGGTTGCTGCCGTCAGCGCTTATCCAGTTGAGGTATGAAGAGTATGAGCCGACGGTGTATGTGCATCGGTATGCGTGGTTGACAGTAAACGATTTGAATATGTCGCGCATGTTGCCGAGATTGATAAAGCCGTCGTAAGTAATTCGCCAGTTGGGCAGAACAGCAGAGAATGACGGGAATGGGTCGAGCCATATCGAATTGGCATTCTTTCCGCTGTAAGCGGCGACAAATGCAGGTATGAGCACATCGCTCGAAGTCTCGCTGATTGTGCCGACTTCAGGGTTAAACGGCAGACCTGCATGTGCCGTACCGCTGATGAAACCTGCATCAGGGTAGGTAAGGCCCGCATATTGGCTTTCGACACGGCTTCTGACCACCGGGATATTGGCCAGGAATTTGTCGAATGCGTCGGAGTGGTATCCGTTGTCAGCCTTAGATGATCTCAGCGCTGTCCCGATAGCGCAATGTGTCATCGTGAATTTGCCTGAAAGCGAGGTCGGCATGCCTTCATACATGAATTGTATCTGACGGGTGCGGTCTTCGCTGCGGTTGAAGGTCAACTGCACTTTGAAGCCTTTGAACAGTTCGAAATTGGCTTCAATGTTGAGTTCGTTGCTGCGCGACCATACGGCCGGAGATGTCTGTCCGTCGTCGGTAATCAGCCATCCGCGTTCGATGGCTTTGTCGATATAGCTTTCGTCTGAAAAGCCGAATGCGAAGTCAAGGCCCGGCGACATCGGCCCGTAGGAACGGCTTTGGCCGAATATGTTACCGATTTCGGGGCGGAACAACGGCAACGACATGCTGTGAGAGTTGCGGTATCTCACTGAGACATTTCTCGGCGACATGACAAGTCGCAAAGTGTATTCGCCGAAGTCGGTCCAGAACGGATTCTTCTCGTTGAGCACTTCGTTGACCGTAAATTTCAAGTTCTCATTGCCCCGGTTGAGCACTTCGACGCTGTTTTGGTCAATCACGCGTGTTCTTATCGGGAAAGCCTTGCCGTCGGGAGTGGTCGCGGTCACTTTGACTTTCTTGACCCTAAGATTATGCTTGATGACAAGCGAGGTGTCGGGCAGCAGGGCCATATCGCGCTCAAATTTCTTAGGCTTCGGCTTGCGGTTGCGGTCGGGGCGACGGTTGTTGGCGAAACGACGGTTGACTTTCTTCAACACAGGGATTTTGTTGTAGAAAGTTTCGAAGTTGATGCGGCCGTCGGCCGTCCATGCGCCCTGATTGGCAATGCTGTTGCCCACGTTGATACCGTCGAATGTTGAGCCACGGTCCCATCGGTAGGTTGCGTTGTAGCTTATCGAGCCGGTCAGGAAGTCGATAAACGGTATTTTGTTGAACGGAGCTTTATATTGGCCTGTAAAAGTCTGGTTATAAGCCCACGGCGTGCCCATGGAGAGAATGCTCTGCCAAACCGTGTCCTTCCATTCGCGGTATTTGTCGGGGAACAGTCGGCGGTTGACAGCTCCGACAGTTTCCTCGATTCGGGCAGAAGTGTTGGAGTTGAAAGTCAGCGACAAGGTTTTGGTAAGATTCCATGTCAGCGATAACTGGCGGTCCCAAAGGAAATTTTTGCTGACTGAAACCGGCAGCTGGAAGAATGCGTCGGTTTCCGAACGTGTCTGCTGCTCATAGTAGTATCTCGACATGTTGGTCATGAAAGCTATGGTCGTCGGCAACCAGTTGAATTCCCAGTCTTTGATAAATTTCGCGTTCTTGGATTTCGATTTCAGTTTCGAGAATGGCTTGAAGGGTTTGAAGTAGGGCGAATATGAGTATTGAAGCGAACCGCGGTAGTCGTTGGTATATTCATATTCGGTCGTCGGGTCCATCTTTGTCTGTTTGTTGAACGAGAAGCTGATGGAGAAGTTGGCCGGATCCCACGGCATTGGATTCTTGCTCTTCACGTCGAATTTCAGTCCCGAAAGAGAAAAGTTCTCTACCGTAGTGCGGTCGGTTGCATAGTTTGTTATAGAGTCCTTCTCGGCTTTGCTTCCGGCCTCATCCAATGCGTCTTTCAACAGCACATCCTGATCGAGCGGATTATATTTGGGCGATGTCTTTTCTTTTGAAATAGAATAGTATATCGGTGCGCTGAGTTTGACTGCTTCGGGAAACAGACGGCCGACATCGCCCTGAATGGCAAAGTTATATTGCTCGTAGTCGTCGAGTCGTCGTTCGTTGAGCGATTGGTCGACACCTCCGAAGCCCGCGGTTTCGACATGTGCGCCGAAGTTCATCGTCGCAATGTCGGATACATTAAGTGTGGCGTTGGCTTTGGCCGCCCAACCGCCTTCCTCGTTGAAGTCTGTGACCTTTAGCTCATTGACCCACACCGTGCCGGCTTTGGTGGTCGAAGAGTTGTTCCTTACACCTATAAGTATTATCCTGACATCGCTCAGCGACGGATTACCGATGACCGACATGCGGTTGCGTTCGTTATCCGGGTCACGGCGAGTGTAGAGAGTTCCATAGCCCACGCCCGACTCTTCATTGCGTTTGGCTGCGTTTCGTTCCTTTTTCAGGTTGACCAGATTTTGCAGTGCAACGTTGAGGACGTTGCTTTCCGGCCATACTAATTCACGGTCGGAGTTGAGATACTGGTTGTATTTTTTAGGCGGTGTCAGCGCCAGAGGAATCTCATATTCATAATAGTTGTTCTTCACGTCCGAGCCAAGTCGGATGAAGAGAGCCAATTCGCCCGACTGCAGATCGGTCTGATTGTCAATAAGCGCCTCGGCGTGAACCCACATCTGCAGGCGTTTGTAGTTGCGGAGGTCATGCTGCGTATTGCGGTACACACCGCGGGCATCGCCAGCATTGAGGTCGCTGACTTTAAGCGACATCGACTGCTCGTTGAGCTGCACAATCTGGCTCTGTCCGGGGTCTGTGATGCGGTTGACGCCCGGGGGCAAGACATAGTTGACCGGCTCACGCTCGGCGTTCTCTTCGATGTTGACGACCGATATGTCGAGATTACCTTCTGCCGGTGCGTCGCCACGGCTGTTGAGGTTGAAATCATAACCGCGCCACTCGCCGCGGACAAGTTCGAGCGTTGCGAAGCGAAGGTGCGTCACAGCCTTGAACCCGGTCATGAACATTCGCATGAAGCGGACTGTCGAGAAGTCGTTGATTGTTCCTACCTTGCGCTCGAAATCCGACAGAGGAATTTTGAACTGATACCATTCGACTTCGGGGTCTTTGCCGTCGACCGTAGGCACGATTGAAACCTGTTTGTCGGTAATATAATTCTGTCCGACGACAAGGTCTTCAGGGCGGATAGAAATTTTATACTGGAAATATCGCTCATATTCATTGAGCGTGTTGTCCTGGTTTATATCTTCGACGTCGGGAGTGCTGCGCGACGACTGATAGAGCGGGTCTGACGCGTCCTCGGGCGACAGCGAGTTACCCTCGACGCCGTTGTAGCGTTTGTAACGGGCAAGCACCCCGAGACGCTCTTCGTCGTAGTCATAGCCGCGGTAGAAGTGATAATTGTCGCCTGCTGGGTCGTTGAGGGGCGAGAATTGGTCGTTCTGCATCTTCTCGAGGGTCGATGCCGGCAGTCGCTGACGAAGTTTTTCGACATAGTTCTTATAAGTCGGGAAGATAAACTCATCGTCGTTGGGAAGTCCGTCAAGACCGACGTCCTGCACCGGACGCGAGCCCGAAGCATTGTCGAAAGAGTATGTCAGCGAATTCTGGCGCGACACTCGGCCCCAGCTGGTCTCCGTGAGAAATTGGTCGTCGCCGTCATAGGGGATGCCGTTTTCATAGCTCTTCAGACCGTCCTTGAGGATATCTTCCGATACTTCGCCGAGATTGATATAGAGATCTCCGCCGTCGTAGTTGGGATTGTCCGGGTCAAGAAACGGGTTCATCATCCAGAACTGGATATATTCGATGTTGCTTTGTTCGAAGTTAGTGTTGTCCAAACAGCGCATTATACCGCCCCAGCGTTTTTCGGGGTAGAGCAGGTTGCCCTGGTCGTCGATGTTCTCGGCATCAAGGTTATACGGGCCGCGTTCGGTCGGGTAGAACGAAAGGTTGAGTGTCTGTATCAGCGGCGACTCGCCGTAGTTGAGCTGACGGCCCGGGAAAATTTCGCGTGATGTGACCTCGCGGACATATGGGTTCGACAACTGTGCCAAATCGCTCTTCAGATAGCCCGGCGCGAGCGAAGAATTGCGCTGGGTAAACATTCGGTCGATGTAATACCAGTTGAGTAGCGCACGGTTTTTGCCGTAGTCGGCATTGTCGCTCAGCGCCGCCTCGGGGACCAGTGCGTTTGACCCCGGTTCATACGGCGTCGATGCAAGAAACCACGAGTAGGGCGACCTCAGGTCTATGCCGGTCTGAGTCGACTCGAAGTCGTCGACATAGCTCGACCCTCGGTTTGACCCCGATTTTTGTGCGTGAGGCACAAGTTGGGCATATTCGGCCGTCAGGCTCAGATGCGAGGGTTGTGTGGCGTTGACTGTCGGTATTTTGTTGACAAGGTTGGTCAGCCACATGAAGTCGGAGTTATAGCTCAGGTTGAAGCCGAGCATTGAATTGTTGACGACCTCGTCGCCGATGTTGACTTTCTCGGTCAGTGCCTTTTCGGAAAAATGCAGCATCGTTGCGCCGATGTTGAAGTTCTTGTTGATTTGATATTGCAGGTCGAGACCGAGCAGTGTCTTGCGCTGAGTCGAGAACATCGACTGGTTCTCGAGGGTGACGCTGATGCTTTGACCTGAGTCGATGATCGACTGATTAGTAATCGTCACTATACCCATCGCATAGTCGACCGTATAGTCGGAGTTTTCTACGAGTTGCACACCGCCGGCCATTACGATTACCGAGCCGCGCGGCACATTCATGGCGTTAAGCCTGATCTGAGAACCTGACGACGCCTGATATTCTCCCGTCAGCACAAATTTGTTCTTATTGGCTATCTGTCGGGCGACGACGAGCGTAGAGTCGTAAAGCTCTTGATAAACATACTGTTCGGCAAGCGCCGGATTGTTTATCTTCGCCGCCAGATGGCTGCCGAACGGTTCGGCAACCGGGAAGATGATTTTGCCGCTCTGCGACAGCACAGTGTAGCCCTCGATATAGTCAAAGAAGCCGTCGGGGTTCGATTGCTCGTTGTTGTCGATGCGGTCGAGATTCATTACCTGCAGCAGCGACTGGTTGTTGAGTCCCGGCACGGGAAGATAGTTGATTTCCGTGCCCGTGGTGTCGCTGAGATATTTGACCTGAAGTTTGAAATTGCTCTTCTGCAGGTTGTTTGCCCCCAGAGCATAGACGTTTTTCATCATCAGCTTCCATGCCGGCAGACGCGGCGACGTCGTTGTGCCTTTGAGCATTTTCAGATACAGCGACTGGTTGGTCGACGTTATATCGCCTGAAAATTCGCCCACCTGATAGACCTTGCCGCCGTAGGTGTATTCATAAGCCACCGCGAGCACCTCGTCGGCGTTCAGCGCGGCATTGATTGAGATATAGCCGAGAGTGGAGTTGAGCGTATATTCGCGCGGGTCGAGCAGTCGGGCGCTCTCCACCTTTTCATAGTCGCGGCCTCCTTCGATGCCGTATGCGCTCAGAGGCTCAAGCACCTGCGTGACCATGCTGATGTCTCTCGCCTGCGGATAATCTTCCTTGATTACATTCAGCAGGTTGTTCGAGTTGTTCGACGGCGTAGTCTGCGACATATCGCCCTGCCAGTAGTCTGAGGCGAGCACTTTGTTCTCGCCGAGGTCCATGAAGGCAACAAAGTTGCGCGACTGTTCAAACTTGCTGTTCTTGTTGGTTACCCACACCTCGATGCGCGTGATGTTGATGCCCGACGCCACATAGGGCAGGCGCGATGCGAAGCGGTCATAGTTCTCGCGGAAATACTGCGCGAGGAAGTAGTGCCGGTTCTGGTCATACTGGTCTGCGTTGATTGTGAACTTCGTCGTCTGGACACCACCGCGCGTATTTACCGATTTCGACTCGGAGTTCTGCTGCGACACAAGCGCTGTCGCCGTAAGTTTTCCGAACTGCAGTTTGGTTTTTATACCGAACAGCGCCGTGCTTCCTCTGATGAGCGACGAACCTGTCGTCAGCGACACATTGCCGGCCTCGATGTTCTTCACTATATCGTCCTCTTTGCCTTCATATGCCAACTTCAGGTTCTTGGAGTCAAAGTCAAACGTCGCATCGGTGTTGTAGGTCATGTTGAACTTCATGCGGTCGCCGACCGATGCGTTGACCGTCGCCTGCACCTTCTGGTCGAAGTCGAAGTATGTCTTTCGGCGAGCCGACAGCGGCAGGGCCGGGTTGTCGGTCTTGTTGCTCTTTATGCCCATCGCCACCTGCACCGAGCCCTGAGTCTTGAGCTGCACACCGCCCGGTCCGAATATCTTTTCAAGCGGACCGAGAGCGAAGTTCATGTCGAGTATGTTGAACGGCTCTTTCTCTTTTTCGAGCACCTGAGCCATATTCCGTTCGCGGTAATATTTCTGCATCGAGCGGCGGAACTGCCAGTTGTTATACTGCGCCGGCGTCAGCATGAAAGGCGTCGCTACATCAATCCCGCCCACGCGCGTACGAACAATGTAGCACCCCGTTGTCGGGTCATAGTCCGCCGAAGTGATGATGTTCGACGGCGTCGACAGGTCATAGCCGAGTTCGTCGGCCATAAGCTCGTCATAATTTTGTGGAACAGTCGTGCTTGCGCCGAATGGCAGCGCCACAGAGTCGCCCGGCGCGATGGCTGCGGCAGGCGGAT
This sequence comes from Muribaculaceae bacterium, assembly GCA_017889945.1. Taxonomy (GTDB): domain Bacteria; phylum Bacteroidota; class Bacteroidia; order Bacteroidales; family Muribaculaceae; genus CAG-873. The sequence goes on along the minus strand of JAGAOW010000012.1, from coordinate 5,727 downwards.
ATCCCGCCGGTGCGGGCGGACTCATCTGAGGCTCGGATTTCTGACCCGGGGCGATGAATGGCATGAACATGACTAAAGCCACCGTTGCCAAGGGCAGCAGTGACCTGCGTTTGAATATATGCCGTTGTCTGTTCTTTACTTTTTCCATTCGTTGACCTTGACCGGCCCGACATATGGCCGGCTGTCGAGGTCGCCTGCGTCTACATCAGAGGCAACGCTTTGCGTATCGCAGCTTCGACTTTGAGCGTCGGGTCTGCGTCGAAGAGCTTTTTAAGCACCTTGCGGCTTTGAGCCGCCATGAAACCGAGCATCACAAGCGCAGCCAGTGCTTCGTCAAATGCCTCCGTCGTTGCGGGCGATTGTAAGATTAACGTATCGTCTGATGCTTTTATTTTATCGCGCAGGTCTACAATTATTCGTTCGGCCGTTTTAGCTCCGATTCCTTTCACATTTTTCAACCTCTTCACATCCGACGATGCTATCACTGCCGACAGCTCGCCGCAGGTCATCGCCGACAGTATCATGCGAGCCGTCGACGCGCCGACGCCCGACACTCCGATTAGCAGCCTGAACAGTTCGCGTTCGCTTTCCTCTAAGAAGCCGTAGAGCGTCCATGCGTCCTCTCTGATAGATTCATGCACGAGCATTGTCGCCTCGTTTTGCCCTTCGAGTTTCGAAAATGTCGGCAATGTGATTTGCAGCATATACGCCGTTCCGCCTGCCGTTTCGATAATCGCGCTTGCCGGGTTAAGCCCTGTTACTTTTCCTTTTATATATTCGATCATAATGTTTTTCGACCTTTGGGTTTGTTTCTTACCAATGCAAATTTAAGCATAGCTCCCAATTCCACGCAAACTTTTTCTTCACTTTTGTGGTGCTGATTTGCATATTTCAAAAAAACATCTTAACTTTGCACTCACAAAACCACGACAGGGTTCCTTGGCCGAGTGGTTAGGCACCGGTCTGCAAAACCGTTTACAGCAGTTCGATTCTGCTAGGAACCTCTAAAAGAAATGGCTCGATAGCGATATCGGGCCATTTCTAATTTTCCGCCTACCGGCGGCATACCTTTGCTTTCTACAGACTTTCTTTGGTCGTCTCTGGCGAATTGAGGATTGATTCAAAATATTCCTTCACATCCTTCCAGTGATAGAACGGTGCGATATCTGTCGCCACGGGGATTGAAACCTCGCGCTCATTGTGCATCAGCTTCACTATCACATCGCCCGCCTTGTTGCGGAAGAAAACCAGTTGCAGATTGACTGCCATTGGCGACACTTTATAGTCGGCATAGACTTCGTGGAGTTTATGCGGGTCGTCGGTTGAGCCGTAGCATCCTTCTACTTTCATCAGTCCCAACAGCGGCACGATGCAGCTGTCGTGACCGAAACGCAGGTCAGCTCCGTTGCGGCCGCTTTCTATCATGCTTGTGGCGCTTTCGACTATGTTGCGCAGAAGCGGACGCGCGTTGTCGAGCACTGCCCCCTTGGCCGAGGTCGGATTCGACATATGGTTGTAATAGTTGTAGTTGTAGAACTGCCACAAGTCATATATTTCCTGAGGAGTGAAAATATCGTCTATCGTGATGCCGGCCTCGGTGTTGGGCAGGTCGATGGCTATGCGGAAAAGATTGAGCATCAGTTTCCGTGCGTCGATATTTGCTGCTGCATAAGCGCTGTCGGCAAACATTTCGGCCATCAGTCTCTCGGGCTTGACAATCTCTTTCTCGAATTCAGCCGTGCGTTTGGCCGCCGGGCCATCGCCGCGGTTGAAATATGAAGCCTGCTTCGTCGTGTTTGCCATATAGCTCATATATCTTCTGCCCGATTCGCGGGGAATGTCGAGCTTGGGATTGAGTTCTTTGAGACCCTCGCAGAATGCCGCCATCGAGTGTGCGCAGCGCATCACGGTGGTCGAGCGGGCCGTTATTGTCGGATTACCTTTGAACACCTGTGGAAATGCCTTGTACATGCGTTGGGCTATGTCGTGATGTTGGCGCACGCCGATTTGTGTCAGCTCGCCCGACCGACCTCGCGCGTCTTCCCATGCCGCTTCGAGCCGTTTGGCCAGATCTTTGCCTTTGGCTGTAAGAACGCCCTTCTCCTCGGCTTTTTTGAATATCTCATAAGGTGTCGAATACTCCTCGTCGCTCACGAGATAACGTGACCCGTGACGTCCGTAGTGGCTGATATAGAACGGCTCATATCCCTTGGGCGCTTTTGTGTTGAGCGACGTCGTGACGGGGTAGAGATAGTAGAGGCCGCCGGCTTTTTGCGGATTTTCGAGTATCTCGTCATATGCGCTTTGGGCCAATGCGCTCACTGCGACAATCAGCAACAGCACGGAAGCTAACGTTTTTTTCATGGATGTCTGATAATGTGGTTTTTATGTAAAAAAATACGGGATGCCTTCTTGTCCAGTAGAGGCATCCCTAGCGCAATGTTTCTTTATTCGTTGAATGTCAGTTCGTCGAAGCCTTCTTCGTCAAATTCATCGGGGCTGAAATCGTCCTCGCCGTAGAAGTCCTCGTCGAGGTCGTCGATCGAAGCTACCGATGCGGCGGCTTTGGCGTCGATTTTTGCGTTGAATTCGTCAAGGTCGACTGTCTGCGCGGGTGCATGGCCCAACGACAGGGTGCAGACGGGGTCTTTGAGATTCTTGCCCGTGATGAGTTCTTTCATTTCGATGAAAAATGCTCGGTCGGTCATATAGTCGAAGACAAATAGCATTTTCTGACCTTCGTCTTCGATATAATCACTCAAAATCGTATCTTCCATCAGCCATACATCCTCGTCGGAGTCTGAGCCCATGTCTTCGAATGTGATTTCTTTTTCCTTTTCCCAATTGCGGTCGCAGAGGAAAAATGAACACATCTGATTTTTGTCATAACCGACAGAATCGCAAATGGCGTTCTTCAGGTCGAGAAATGTCGCGTCAGCGTCAATCTTAATTTCTCTTTTGAAGTTGTCAACTTCGTCGGAGACTATTCGGAAATTGAAAATCATATAGTTGTATTGAAAATAGGTTCTTGAGCTAATTTTTGTTTCTTTTGTTTTCGCTGCGAAGTTAGCAATATGTCAAACACTACGCAAAAAAATATTTGCCATTTTATGTTATTTTTTCATTCATGACCATAGCTGAACGCTGATACTCTCATTTTTCTCGCGATTGTAACTAAATTTATTGATTTTATTTGTTTTGTCTGGTAAAATTTTATTAAATTCGCATGAATTTTTAACCTCACTCTCCCATTACCTTTAAATTAAATCATAAGTAAATTTAAATCACAACCTAATTATAAAACAATATCATGAACAGACAGAATTTTGATGCCTTAGACATGAAAATCCTCCAGGATCTTTCGCTTAATGCCCGTAAGCCCTACCTCGAAATCGCGCGCGAATATGGCGTTTCAGGTGCTGCCGTACATCAGCGTATCCAAAAACTGCTCGCTGCCGGAGTCATTTCGGGATGGCAGTGTCTGATCGAACCTACGTCGATGGGCTATGAGACTTGCGCCTATGTTGGCCTTTATCTCAGAGAACCCGCCAAGTTTGCCGACGTCGTCGAAGAGCTGAAAAAGATTCCCGAAATCATCGAATGCCATTTCACTACAGGTCGCTACGACATTTTTGTCAAACTCATTGCGCAGAACAACGAGCATCTGCTCCATCTCCTTCAGGATCAGATTCAGCCGCTCGGCATGTCGCGTACCGAAACTTTGATGTCTTTCAAAGAAGTTTTCTCGCGCCCTGTGCCTGTCCGCTGAGCGTCCCTCGGTTTTACGCTCGCTGACGTGCCCCATATCGACATTCTTCTTTATTATTATACATTTATCCGATATTAATTATTAAATTTGTGGTCGTTTTGCGCTTTGCCTCTTTCGGCGATTGCGCAATTCGCCTTTAAATCAACTGGATAGTTAACATTTAATTTTTATAAGCAATGGATATTAGCCATATCGAACACATCGGAATTGCCGTCCCCTCGCTTGACGAAGCTATTCCTTTTTATGAAAACATCCTCGGTTTCAAATGCTTCGCTATCGAAGAAGTTCCCGATCAGAAAGTGCGCACTGCTTTCTTCAAAGTAGGTCAGACCAAGCTCGAACTCCTCGAAGGTACGGCCGAAGACAGCGCTATTTCTAAATTCATAGCCAACAACGGCGGTCGCGGTGGCATCCAGCACATTGCTTTCGCTGTCGAAAGCGGTGTCGCAAACGCTCTTGAGGAAGTTCAGGAAAAAGGTTGCCGCGTCATCGACAAAGCTCCCCGCAAAGGTGCTGAAGGTCTCAACATCGCTTTCCTCCATCCCAAGTCGACAGTCGGCACTCTCGTCGAACTATGCGAAGACCCCAAGAAAGCTTGATTTTTTTAGAATACTCACTTCCAACCAATATTTAAAATGAGCAGTCAACTCGAAAAAGTTAAAGAGTTAATCGAACTCCGTGCACAGGCGCGTATCGGTGGCGGCGAAAAAGCCATCGAGAAACAGCACGAACGCGGAAAATATACCGCACGCGAACGAATCGCTCAGCTTCTTGACGAAGGTTCGTTTGAAGAACTCGACATGTTTGTCCGCCATCGTTGCACAAACTTTGGTCAGGAGAAAAAATCATTCCTCGGCGACGGCGTCGTTACCGGTTACGGTACTATCGATGGCCGTCTTGTCTATGTTTTTGCACAGGACTTTACCGTTTTCGGCGGTTCGCTGTCTGAAACTATGGCTCTGAAGATCTGCAAGATTATGGACATGGCCATGAAGATGGGCGCTCCTGTCATCGGTCTCAACGACTCCGGCGGTGCGCGTATTCAGGAAGGCATCAATGCCCTTGCTGGTTATGCCGAAATTTTCCAGCGCAACATCCTCGCTTCCGGCGTTATTCCTCAGATTTCAGCTATCCTCGGTCCTTGCGCCGGTGGTGCTGTTTATTCGCCCGCGCTTACCGACTTCACTATCATGGCCAAAGGCATTTCTTACATGTTCCTTACAGGCCCGAAGGTTGTTAAGACCGTTACCGGCGAAGATGTTACTCAGGACGCCCTCGGCGGTGCCGAAGTCCACTCTTCGAAGAGCGGTGTTTGCCATTTCGCTGCTGAAGACGGCGAAGACGCAATCAAGATCATTCGCAAACTCTTCACTTATATTCCTCAGAACAACCTCGAAGAACCACCGTTGGTTGAATGCAACGACCCCATCGACCGTCTCGAGGATTCTCTTAACGAAATCATTCCCGATTCGCCCAACCGTCCTTACGACATGTATGAGGTCATTGGCGCTATCGTCGACAATGGCGAGTTCCTTGAAGTTCAGCGCGACTACGCTAAGAACATCATCGTCGGTTTCGCTCGTTTCAACGGCCAGAGCGTAGGCATCGTGGCCAACCAGCCCAAATATCTCGCCGGCGTGCTCGACAGCAACGCTTCGCGCAAGGGCGCTCGTTTCGTCCGCTTCTGCGATGCTTTCAACATTCCTTTGGTTACTCTCGTCGACGTTCCCGGATTCCTTCCCGGCACAGGTCAGGAATATAACGGTGTCATCCTCCACGGCGCAAAACTCCTTTACGCCTACGGCGAAGCTACCGTGCCCAAAGTAACTGTCACCCTCCGCAAGAGCTACGGCGGCAGCCATATCGTGATGAGCTGCAAGCAGCTCCGTGGCGACATGAACTACGCATGGCCTACTGCCGAAATCGCTGTTATGGGTGGCGCCGGCGCTGTCGAAGTG
>JAGAOW010000190.1 GCA_017889945.1 Muribaculaceae bacterium | reverse complement strand
TGATATAATGGTCGTTGCCGTATATGACCGAAATCGACTGGTAGTTGACCGTGTCGAGTTTGGCATCCGGTCTGATGTCGAGGTCGGTCATGAAATATATCTTGTCAATTCGGTAGACCGTGTGCTTCATCGCTACAGTCTGAATGCTGTCGGCAATCGCGGGAATATATTCCGACGCCACTTTCTTCGTCGGGCGTATATTCATGGTCAGCATCACGGCCTTTGAGCCTGCCGTAGTGTCGGCTGTAAAAGTTATATCATCCTTATTGAATGCGTAGTAGCCTGCGTTTCTGAGCCTTTCGGTCAACTCCGACCGCTCGCGGTCGAGCATATTGCGGTCGAATGCCGCGCCGTGGCGCAGTGCGGTTTCGGCCGTGTCCGACATCACTATTCGGTTTATTGCCGAATCTGCGATATCATAGCTGACCGATGATATGTAGTGCGGTTCGCCCGGTATAATTTTATATCTGACAGTGACTTTCTTGGGCTTCGTCACTATGGTGTCGGCAATGACCTCTGTCTCGAGGTAGCCGCGGTTTATCAGCGCTTGTTTCAGCTGACGTGCCGACGACTCGGTCAGTTCCCGGTCGTAGATTACAGGCGGTTGTCCGATGTTGCGCAGCCAGCGGTTATACCATTTTGTCGAATCCTTGCCCGAGAGACTGTAGGTCGAGAGCTGGAGTTTGGCAAAGCCCAGCACCTTGTGGTTGGGAGTCTGTCTCAGGAAATAGTATAGCTCTTTGTCAGTGGCGTCGGTTTGTCCGTCAATTTCAATCTTCACTTTGTCAAGCAAATACTCTCCGTCGGGTACATGTTTGGTCGTGCTGCAACCTCCGATAAAGGTCGTTGCTGCAATCAGGCTCAGAAGTGCCGGTATGATTCTGACGGTTTTAAACATTGACATCGCTCTGCGCTATTGCTGACAAAATTACTCATTAATTTAATTATAAGCAACAATTCGCCTCAGCTGACGCCTCTAAAACAATAGCTGTTCATCGCTTGTTTTTTAATACACACAACGATTTACTTATGAGATTATCGAATACAGCTTTAACGCTACCTAACATACACACCTCGTATACTCACTCTCCCTCTTCGGTTTGCGACCGCGGCCTTCTGTCATTCAGACCTCTGACATCAGCCGACATCGCCACAGTCCGCCCCTTCGTTGCCGCTAACATTTACCGCACATGCGACTACACTCTCGGCGGCATATTCATGTGGGTCGATTATTTCGGCTATGAATTCTGCATCTTGGACGACACTTTGTTTATAAAAGGTATATCCGAAAAATATCCCGATCGTCAGGCTTTCTCCTTGCCATTGGGCCACATGCCGTTGAGCGGATCTGTAGCTCTTATTCTGGATTATTGCGCAGCATGCGGTCTGACACCTGAATTCTCGGCAATTCCGCTCGAATGTGCCGATCGGCTTGCCGAGTTGTGCAACGGTTCAGTCGAACCGCTCGACAGTTGGGGAGATTATCTCTACTCTTCCGCTCAGCTTGCGTCTCTTTCAGGCAAAGCCTTGTCAAAGAAACGCAATCATGTCAACCGCTTCTTTATCGACAATCCTCAGGCATCGCTTGAAATGATTACCGGCGCAAACAAGGCCGAAGCCCTTGACTTTCTGCGCGCTGTCGATTTAAGCGCTAAAGCCGATATTCAGGTGGCAACCTATGAGCTGCAGCAGAGCGTCGACGTTGTCAGCCATATCGAAGACTATCTTTTCGACGGAGCGGTGCTTCGCGATGCTTCGGGCGGCATATGCGCCCTTACTGTCGGCGAAGTTGTCGGCGACACACTCTACGTCCATATCGAGAAAGCCAACCACGACGTTGCCGGAGCGGGCGAGACCGTCAACAAACTATTTGCGTCTGAAATGCTGCGCCGTTACCCCGGACTTGACTATATCAACCGTGAGGAAGACATGGGCGACCCCGGCCTGAGATTTGCCAAGGAATCTTACAGACCGCTTGCAATCCTTCGCAAGTGTGATGTCATTGCCCGCTGAGGCTATTTGTTGTTGATAAGCCTCGACATTGTTATGCCGCAGTCTCTGAAAAACAGTCTGACTGGTGTGAAAAGAGGTTTGAAACGCGACTTCTTGCTCGGCGACAGTATCTTCAGACCGCCTCTGTGACAGCGTACATCAAGATGCTTCGGCATTTCTATCGATTCTCCGTCGAGATGCACTATGCCTTCCTTACTCCGCTCGATTATTACCGATTCGGTTCTGAATGTGTCGATTAACCCACCTTTGGCTATCGATCCGGTAAGAAGGTCTACTCCTACCAGCAACTGCGAAATGGCGTTGCCGTGATGCACGATAGTGATGTCCAATATCCCATCTGTTATTGAAGCCGTCGGGGCTATGAACGCATTGTTGCCGTATTGTGAGGCGTTGCAGCACGCAATCAGAAAAGCATTGACCTCAATCGACTGGCCGTTGACCGTCAGGGTGCATTTTTCTGAATTGAATTGCATAAATTCTTCGATGGCGCGTTTGAGATAGGTCATCAGCCCCCTTCTTCTGCTCATCGCGAAGCGGCGGCTGACCGCCGCGTCAAATCCTATGCCAAACGTGCAGAAAAACGGCACGTCGTTGACCGTGCAGTAATCACAGTCGACCACGTTCATCTGTTTTACAATCTTCAGAGCCAGTAGCGGGTCGGGCGGGATGTCGATATGGCGGGCAAGTCCGTTGCCCGAGCCGTTTGGCAGAATGCCTAAGGCCACGTCAGAATGCAGAAGTCCTCGCGCCGTTTCGTTGACTGTGCCGTCGCCGCCGCAGCTGAGCACTATGTCAAAGTGCTTTTCGACGGCTTCGCGGGCCAGACGTGTCGCATCGCCGGGACCGCTCGTGTATACGGTCTCGATTTCATGCCCCATATTGCGGACGCGTTTTTCAATCTCTTGACTTATCCTTTGTTTGGAGTACGTTCCGGAAATGGGGTTGGTTATAAGCAGGATGCGCCGGTTTCGTGTTTCCATGTTGCAAACATAGCGAAAAAAATCATTTATTTCAACACCTGATTTGTGTAATTCTTGTTTGTTTGCTGGAATAATGTCATGTTTTTAGTGGCTGTGATAAAAATTTGCGAGTAAATTTAATAAAAAGTATACAAAATTTTGTTTTGCGTGCCTGATTGTTATATATTTGCAAAATATTACTTCCCTACCAAATCGAAGCGGGGGCTTGTCTGATAGAAGACAGGCCCCCGCGTTATCTCATGCTTTGCTTTTTTATGCAAGTTCCATTCCGCGTTTGATTGCTTGCTCGTTGAGAGGTATCAGATGATGATGTCTTTCGGGCAAAGTCTTTTTGAGTCCTTTGACTACGGCATCTACCGACACTAATCCGCGTTGCTTCAGCAATGCGCCGAGTAGTATCATGTTGTATGTCTTTGCATTGTTCATTTCGATGGCTGCGGTCATCGCGTCGACTACAACGACTTTGACATCAGTCCTTTCGGGTGCGCGGTGTATGCCCGACGGGTCATAGATTATTGTTCCGCCGGTTTTCACTTTGTTCTCGAATTTGTCGAGGCTCTGCTGGTTGAGGAGCACTGCTGTGTCGTAAGTGTCAAGTACGGGCGAACTTATCTGTTCGTCGCTGACTATCACTGTCACATTGGCTGTGCCGCCGCGCTGTTCTGGGCCGTAGCTGGGCATCCATGTCACTTCGAGATTGTCCATCAGACCCGCATATGCGAGAATTTTGCCCATCGACAGAACGCCTTGTCCGCCGAATCCGGCTATGATAATTTCTTCCTTCATATTGCTCAGATATTTTTAAGGTCGCCTAACGGATATTTCTCAAACATATTCTTGGCCATCCATTCGTTCGATTGAACCGGTGTGAGCTTCCATCCTGAGTTGCAGGTCGATACGATTTCTACGACCGATGTGCCGCGTTTGGCTATCGCATTTTCGAAAGCCTTGCGTATTGCGGCTTTGGCTTTTCTGACTGCCGCCGGAGTGTGCACTGCCTGACGAGTTACATAGCATGTGCCGTCGAGCGTAGCAAGGATATCCGACATCTTCACGGGGTAACCGTTCAGGTCGGCGCGACGTCCGTAAGGCGTAGTGGCCGTTTTCTGGCCGAGCAGGGTTGTCGGCGCCATTTGGCCGCCTGTCATGCCGTAGATGGCGTTGTTGATGAAGATTATGACTATGTTTTCGCCTCGGTTGGCAGCGTGGATAGTTTCTGCTGTGCCTATGGCTGCGAGGTCGCCGTCGCCCTGATATGTAAACACTACGTCCTCGGGGTTCAGACGGCTGAGGGCTGTCGCTACAGCGGGCGCACGTCCGTGGGCCGCTTCAACCCAGTCGACATCTATATAGTTGTAGGCAAATACGGCGCAACCGACCGGTGCTACGCCGACAGTCTTGTCTTCTATGCCCATTTCGTCGATCAGTTCGGCGAGTATGCGGTGTACTACTCCGTGGCTGCATCCCGGACAGTAATGAGTGTTGCGCTCATCCAGAAGTCTCGGGCGCTGATATACTATCGTTCCGTTTTTGATGATTTCTTCGCTGTTCATCTTACTGTCATTTTATGGCTTCGGGAAAATGTTTGACCAGTGCGTCATAGACTTCGCCGGGGTTGGGGACTATGCCACCCATACGTCCGAAGTGATGCACCGGAACGTTGAATTCGGTGGCGAGCTTGACGTCCTCTATCATCTGGCCGGCGTTGAGCTCAACTGTCAGTATGCCTTTTACTTGCTTCGACAGCTCGAGCAGCCTTTCCGACGGGAACGGCCACAGCGTTATCGGACGCAGCAGACCGACCTTGATGCCTGCGGCGCGGGCGTCCTCGATGGCTTTGAGGCTGATGCGCGCCACAGTGCCGAAGGCTACTATCAGATATTCGGCGTCTTCGGTGTGATATTCTTTATATCTTACCTCCGAGGCGGCTATGCGCGAATATGTTTCCTGAAGGCGGATGTTGTTGACTTCCATTTTGGCCGGCTCAAGTTCGAGCGATGTGACCACATTGCGGTGGGCTCTTCCGTGACGGCCCGTAGCGGCCCACGGACACTGCTCGGCGATTTCGGCGTCTGTGCGTCTTGCGCGGGGTTCGGGCAGAACAACCTTCTCCATCATCTGACCGACGATGCCGTCGGCCAATATCATGGCCGGAGTTCTGTACTTGAAAGCCAGATCAAAACCGAGACCGACAAAATCGGCCATTTCCTGTACGGTCGCAGGGGCGAGCACTATCAGATGGTAGTCGCCGTGACCGCCGCCTTTGGTGGCTTGGAAATAGTCTGCCTGCGACGGCTGGATTGTCCCTAATCCGGGTCCGCCGCGCATCACATTGACTATCAGCGCAGGCAGCTCGGCTGCAGCTATATATGAGATGCCCTCCTGTTTAAGGCTCACGCCCGGACTCGACGACGATGTCATCACTGCTTTGCCCGATGCTGCGCCTCCGTATACCATATTGATTGCAGCGACTTCGCTTTCTGCCTGGAGCACGACCATGCCGGTGCTTTCCCACGGCATGAGGTCCTCAAGGGTTTCGAGAAGTTCCGACTGCGGTGTGATAGGGTAGCCGAAATAGCCGTCGCAGCCATATCTTATCGCTGCATGGGCTATTGCCTCGTTGCCCTTCATTAATTTTACTTCTTCTGCCATTGTTCTTAGACTATATTTACTTTTGGCTTGTTGTCAGAGTGAATTAATTTTCTGTTACCGTAGCACGGTACACTGTGAAACATGCGTCGGGGCATACCATTGCACACGATGCGCATCCGATACATGCGTCAGGATTTGCCGTATATGCATAATGATATCCACGGTCATTGACTTCTTTGGGCTAGAGTGCGAGCACATCTGTCGGGCATGCTGCCACACAAAGGTCGCAACCCTTACACCGTTTTTGGTCTATGATAACAGCTCCTTTTATTTTTGCCATAATATGTTCAATATACTTGATGCAACTTTATTTATTCTTATGTGATGTATTCTCTGATGCAAATATAAGAAAAATTACTCTTTTTGATTCGCGTTAACGTTTCCTTAACCTTTGGCGCATATTGGCCCGAAATGTGCAACTATTAGCTCGCTCAAGCTCCAATCGACTGCATGTCAACAAGATGCTTGTAGTAGCCGTTGAGCGCGATTAGTTCGTCATGTGTGCCGCGTTCTACAATCCGCCCTTCGTGCATCACGCAGATGAGCGATGCGTTGCGGATTGTCGACAGACGGTGGGCGATGACCAAGGTTGTGCGGTCACGCATCAGGCGGTCAAGAGCTTGTTGCACAAGTTGCTCGCTCTCGCTGTCGAGCGCCGATGTGGCCTCGTCCAATATCAGTATCGCCGGATTTTTGAGTATTGCGCGGGCTATCGACAGACGCTGGCGCTGACCTCCCGACAGACGGCATCCGCGGTCGCCGATCGGAGTGTCATAGCCGTGTTCGGTCGACATGATAAATTCATGAGCGTTTGCGATTTTGGCAGCCTCGATTACCTGTTCGAGGGTCGCGTTCTCGACGCCGAACGCTATGTTGTTGAAGAACGTGTCGTTAAACAGTATCGCTTCTTGATTGACATTGCCCATCAGCGAGCGCAGGTCGTGGACGCCGAATTTCCTGATGTCTGTTCCGTCGATGTTGACCGAGCCCGATGCGACATCATAGAAGCGCGGCAGCAGATCGGCTAATGTCGACTTGCCCGAACCCGACTGGCCCACGAGCGCGACAGTTGCCCCGGCCGGGATTGTGAGGTCGACATGATTTATCACTTCGTGAGACCCGTAGCTGAACGACACATCCTTATATTCGATTTCTTTGAACTCTGTCGGCAGTTTTTGGGGATGTTCGGGGCTTGTGATCGGATTGCGCGCATTGAGTATCTTGTCTACACGCTCCATCGACGCCAGACCTTTCTGTATCGAATATGCCGCCTTCGACAGGTCTTTGGCCGGATTGATGATGCTGTAGAAGATTACCATATAATATATGAATGCCGCCGCATCCATCGATGTCCTGCCCGACAATATCAGGCTGCCGCCAAACCATAGCACCAGTGCTATCGCGGCTGTTCCCAAAAATTCGCTCATCGGGTGGGCGAGGGCCTGACGGCGCGCTACCGCATTCGACAGATAGTAGAATTTCTGATTCTCTTCGTGAAAACGTTTCTTGACCTTGCCCTCGGCGTTAAATGCCTTGATGATGCGCAGACCGCCGAGTGTCTCTTCGATGTTCGACATCAGCACACCCCATTGCGTCTGACCTGCAAACGACTGCGCTTTCAGACGTTTGCCTATGCGGCCCATGGCGAAGCCGGCTATCGGCAGAAGCACAAACACAAACACTGTCAGCTGCCATGAGATAGCAAGCATCATGCCGACGCAGACGATTATCATTACCGGGTTTTTAAACATCATGTCGAGCGACGACATTATCGAGTTTTCGATTTCGGCGACATCTCCGCTCATTCGGGCCATAACGTCGCCCTTGCGCTCAGACGTGAAAAACGAAATCGGCAAAGTCGTAATCTTGTCATACACAAAATTCCTTATGTCGCGCACTATGCCCGACCGAAGCGGAATGATGAAATAGGAACTCAGATATGCCGTTCCCGTTTTCAGGCCGGTCATTATCACAAGCAATGTTCCTAAAAGAGCGAGCGTCCACTCAGGTCCGAATTGCTTTATTGATTCCTGGGTATAATAGTAGAAGTTGTTTATCGCGACATCGTTGAAACTTGCATCGCCTAACGACATATAGCTGTAGTTGGCTTCGTCGATTTTGAACAACATCTTCAAAATCGGAATGATTAACGCAAATGAGAACAATGTCAATATTGCCGACAGAATGTTGAAAAACACATTCAGAGCAAGATATTTCTTATATGGCGGAACGAATCTCCGCAGCAATTTCATGAATTCAGTCATCCTTTTTCCACTTTGTTCTGCAAAAATAGTGATTCCATTTATATTTTGGCCTTTTTCAAGATTTATTCGCATTCCATTGTCCGAAAAGTCGTACCTTTGCACATCATTAACATTAACTCTAATTCATCTTTAATATAAATGGCCCTTCAATGTGGAATCGTAGGTTTGCCCAATGTCGGCAAATCGACTCTGTTCAATTGCCTCTCTAACGCCAAGGCGCAGTCTGCAAACTTCCCCTTTTGCACTATCGAACCTAATGTCGGTGTTATTACCGTTCCCGACGACCGTCTGACTCGTCTCGTCGAAATGTGTAATCCGCGGTCCGTTGTTCCCGCCACAGTCGAGATTGTCGATATCGCCGGACTCGTCAAAGGCGCTTCCAAAGGCGAAGGCCTCGGCAACAAATTTCTTGCCAACATCCGCGAGACAGATGCCATACTCCATGTCCTCCGCTGCTTCGACGATGACAACATTACCCATGTCGACGGCTCTGTCGACCCTGTGCGCGACAAGGAAATTATCGACTACGAGCTCCAGCTCAAGGATCTTGAGACCGTTGAAGCGCGCATCGCTAAAACCCAGAAAGCCGCTCAGACCGGCGGCGACAAAGTGGCCAAGATGCAGTATGAAGTGCTCAAACGGATTAAAGATGCTCTCGACCAGGGACTCCCCGCGCGTGCCGTCAAATTCGAGACCCCCGATGACCAAAAATTCGCTCGCGAACTTTTCCTGCTGACTTCCAAGCCGGTGCTTTACGTCTGCAACGTCGACGACGCATCAGCCGCAACCGGCAACAAATATGTCGAAGCCGTCCGTGAAGCGATTAAAGACGAAGACTCCCAGCTTCTTATAGTCGCAGCGCAGACCGAAAGCGAGATTGCCGAACTCGACACATACGAAGAACGTCAGGAATTCCTCAACGAAATAGGCCTCAGTGAGTCAGGCGTTTCACGTCTTATCCGTGCCGCATACTCCCTCCTCGACCTACAGACCTACTTTACCGCAGGCCCTGACGAAGTCCGTGCATGGACCTTCATCCGCGGCTCTAAAGCGCCCAAATGCGCAGGCATCATCCACACCGACTTCGAAAAAGGATTCATCCGCGCCGAAGTTATCAAATATGACGACTACGTCTCACTCGGAGGCGAAAACGCCGTCCGCGAAGCCGGCCGCCTCTCAGTCGAAGGCAAAGAATACATCGTCCAAGACGGCGACATAATGCACTTCCGCTTTAACGTCTGATCCGCTTGTAATTGGCTGATTTTAAGGCGTCCGACTTGTCCGACTCGTCAGATACCCTCGCTGTATGCGACTTTCGCTTATGTTCAGAGGCTTAAACAAAAAAGTCAGGCCTGATGCCGGGCCTGACTCGCTGAGTTGGAAGTAGTTGCGTTTATTTGTTGTAGAATGCCAGTATGCGGCGGCGAAGTATTGATTCATACTTGGCTTGAACCGCTTCCGCCATTGCGCGGACATAATTTGAGCGCGCAGTCTCATACTCCGTCGAATTGGCTTTACCGAAGTCATATTTCTGCTTCATGGCTTCGAATGCTTCGCGCGTAGCTACTTCAGATGCCTCTGCAGCGCGCAGTTTTTCAGATGCGCCCTGAGCTTGATAGTATGCCTGTTGAATATTCTTGTAAAGGCCGCGTTCTCTGTTTTCATACTCTAACTGGGCGTTGAGTTTCTGTATTTTCGCGCGGCGCACCGAGTTGCGCGACGAGAACGCGTCGAAAATCGGGATCGAGAGCGAGAAGCCGAGCGACTTGTTGAAATTGTTGCGCATCTGCGGGCCGAACGATTCGCTGTTGATGCCGCTGACGGTGTAGAAATTACTGCCTATACCGGCGTTAAACGACAGTTTCGGCAGGTAAGATGAGCGTGCGAGCGATATATTGCGGTCGGCTGCTTCGATGTGGCGGCGTCCTGCAATCATTGAGTGATTGGAGTGTAATGCACGTTTGTAGACATCTTCTGCTGAGTAGAGCGTGAGTCCGTCGTCTTCGATAGGCGCGACATCGAAGCCCTCGATGCCCGGCAGCTCAAGCAGTTGGGCGAGATCGACCAAAGCGAGTGTGCGGTTGTTTTCAGCGTTGACCACCGACGTGCGGTTCTGAGCCACTTGTGCTCTGGCGTCTGTCAGGTCAAGTTCGGGTATCTTGCCTTCTTCAAGCAGGCTTTCGCGACGTTTCTCTTCGACAAGCGACAGCTGCAGCTGTTCGTTGGCCACATTGCACATCTCGCCGGCGTATAGCACTTGCAGATAGGCAGATATGACGTTGAGTGTAATGTCGTCTTTCGCAGCCTCAAGTTCTTCGACGAGTGCGCGGAGATTGGCTTTGGCGTAGTCGGTCTGGCGTATAGCCGACAGACCCTGAAACAGGGGCAGCGACAGCCCGACGTTCCATCCGAAGTTCGACGTGTTGCGGTTGGTGTAGGTGTTGTCTGACGTCAGACCGCGGCCGTAGCTGAACGACTGCGACGCGCCGGCACTGATTTGCGGCAGGAAGCGGTCTTTGGCAGCTGTGACATCAAGTTCGCCCGACTGGATTTCAAGACGGCGAGCCTTGACTGTGAGATTATGCTTGAGTGCGTAGTTGATGCAGCTGTCGAGTGTCCAGACTTCGGCATGTGCGCTCGCCGAAATCACAAGGGCGGCTGCGGCTATTATATATTTTGTTTTCATAATTGCAGATTGCCTGTTGTGGTTATTTCTTTATCTGCGCGCCGCGGAGACGAGCGTCTTTGTCTATGCCGTTTTTGACTTCGATGTTGATTCCGTCGTCAGTGCCTGTCTCGATTGCTGTACGTGTGTAGACGCTCTTGACTGAGTCGGTCAGGCAATAGACAAAGGTGCTGTCGCCGACAAACTCGACGACGCTTTCGGGTATAGTCAGCACATCTTTGGCGTGGCTTAGTATGATTGTGCCGTTGGCGCTGTAGCCTGCACGAAGTGCGACTGAGGGGTCTACCGTAATGGCGGCTTTCAGTTCAAAGGTATTCGCACCCTTGCTGTCGTCGCCCTTGGGCGAGATATATTCGATTACGGCTTCGGGGCTTACTTCAGGCAGAGCGCCGATAGAGATGGTCATCGGCATACCGACGGCAAGCTGTCCGACTTCGGTTTCGTCGACATTGCCTTTGAATATAAGGTCGCTCATGTCGGCGATTGTGGCCACTGTTGTTCCGTCGTTGAATGTGTTGGCCTGGATTACCGAACTACCGACCTTGACCGGTACGTCGAGTATCAGACCTGTGATGGTGGCGCGTACCATAGTGTTGCTTTCCGAGGCGTTGAAGCGCGAGATGCCGTTGCGGACTATGTCGAGTGCGTCTTCCGCGCCTTCAACTTCGCTCTTGGCCCGATTGTAGGTCGTGGTGGCTGTTTCGTGCTCTTCGCGCGAGATTAATTTGCGCTCATACAGATTTTTAGAACGTTCGTATTTGTCTTTAGCATCGGCAAGCGAGATTTTTGCCGCGTCGACACGGTTCTGGGCCGACGAAAGCTGTGATGCGTCGGGAATAACTTTGATTCGGGCTATGATGTCGCCTTCGTTGACTGTCTGTCCGGCCTCTACGAGTATCTCGGAGATGATGCCTGAGATTTGAGGTTTGATATCGATTTCGTCGCGTGGTTCGATTTTGCCTGTCAGGACTGTTGTGCGCTCGATGTCGCCGATTTGGGGTGTTACTGTTTCGTAGGTCACTTCCTCGGGTTGTGAGTTCTGATAGAGGAAATAGAATGTGCCGACAAATACGGCTGCGATAATGATCCAGATAAGGATGCGGAAAAAGCGTTTCATATTTTTATGGATGTGTAGTTTATATTCGGTTGTTAATTGTAATTGTTTATTTATCGCGCATTGCTTCGATCGGTTTGATGTGCATGGCTTTGATTGCCGGGAGCGTACCGGCGGCTGTGCCGAGGATGAGGAAGGTTATCACTATGGCGAGCGCCTGTGTGAATGTAAGTGTGAAATTGGCAGAACCCAAGACCGGGTCGGCTGTCAGTTTGTCGGCTATGGCAAGGACGATAGTCGCGAAGCTGACGCCGGCAAGTCCGGCTATCGACGTCAGAGCGACGCCCTCGCAGAGGATTTGTGTGATGATATCGCGTGGCTTGGCGCCGATGGCTCGGCGGATGCCGATTTCCTGTGTGCGTTCTTTGACGATTATCCACATGATGTTGCCGATGCCGATTATGCCGGCCATCAGAGAACCCGTGCCGACAAACAGCGCAAGGAGGCTGACGCCGAGGAAGAGCGTGTCGAGCATTTTGAAATCCTCGGAGATGTCCATAAACCACATGGCCTTGTCATCGTCGGGCGAGATGGGGTGGTTGGCGCAGATCACACGCCGGATATACGTCTCGATTTCTTTGGGCGAGTGACCCGGTGCGGCGGTGTACATAAAGAAGCCGACTTTGTTGCCGTAGTTGAAGATGTTGCGGAAAGTCGACGACGGCATTATCAGTGAACTGTCGTAGCGTGTGCCTATGCTCGCATTCGAAAGCTGGCCTATCACGCCGATGATGCGCACGAATACGCCGTTGGCACTGACATATTTCCCGAGCGGGTCGTCGTTGCCGAAGAGAGTAGCGGCGAGGTCTTTGCCTATCACTGCGACTTTGGCCGTCCTCGCCTCGTCGGCTTTGTTGAATACGCGTCCGGAGTAGACTACAGCGAGGTTGATTTTTGCGAAGTCGGGCTCATAGCCGGCGATGGTTGCCGAGGTGGAGTTCGAGCCGTAGACGATTGTGCCCTCTCTGTCGATTAGTGTGGTGGAATACTCTATATAGGGAGTGATGCGGCGGATTGCGTCTATGTCTGATTGCGTCATCTGCCAGGTCATGCCTTTGTTGAAGCCATGGTAGGAGACAGAGGTAGTGTTGGGAAAGATTGCGCCGAAGTTAGTGGTAAAGCCGGCGAAGTTGCGGCGCAGCATTCCCTCCATGCCGTGAGCGCCTCCCCAGAGCATGGCGAGCATGGCCGTGCCCCAGAATATGCCGAAGGCGGTCAGGAAGGTGCGTGTCTTGTTGCGGGCGAGAGTGGCGCCGATTTCGCGCCAGTTCTCTATATCGAAGATTGGATTTTTCATTGTTGTGTTCCTCCTTCTTATTCGTCGCGCAAAGCTTCGACAGGTTTGACTTTGGTTGCCTTGAGGGCGGGAATGAGACCGGCGAGCGCTCCGGCGATAATCAGGACGATTGTGACCTTGACGGCGATGCTGATGTCGACTGATGCATCGGCCAGCGGGTTGTTCTCACTGTTTTTGAAGATGACGGTCAGCACCTGCATCGCGATTGTGCCCATGACGATGCCTATGTAGCCGAAGATGGTCGTTATGGCGACGCTCTCGAGCATTATCTGGGTCAGGATGTTGCGGCGCTTGGCGCCGATGGCGCGCCGGATGCCGATTTCATGGACGCGCTCGCGCACGGAGACAAACATGATGTTGCTCACACCGACTATGCCGGAGAGCATGGTGAAGATGCCGATAATCCAGACTGCGTAGTCGAGGATTTTATTGGCGGTCTTGTTCTGGAGGTAGTTTTTGAATCGATTCCACATCGGGGTGGCGCTGCAGTCTTCGGGGTCGAACTTGTGGATTTGGGCGAGTTCGGTGCGCAAGGCGTTTTCGGCCTCATCGGCCGATGCCTCGTCGCTGACGTTGTCAACGATGACGTCGATAGACCAGATCTGCGGGTCGCCGCCGGAGAGGGCGACGGCGGTAGAGAAGGGCACGAAGACCTCGTCCTCGTCCCATTCGCGGGAGTAGACGCCGACAATCTTCCAGGAGAGGTCGAGCGATTTGACGCGTTTGCCGACGACGTTTGCCGAGTCAGGTCCGAAGAGGGTCTTGGCGGTTTTGCGTGAGATGACCATGACCTTGCTGCGGGCTTCGATGTCGGCGTCGTTGATGAAGCGTCCTTTGACCATTTCGACCCATTGGTTGCGCCGGGTTTCGGGTGTCACGCCTGTCACGCCCGATGCAATATAGTCTTCCGGGCCGGTCACGGTAGCAGCGCTTATGTTCTTGGAGGCCGAGGCTTTGCGGATGTATTTGTTGCCGGACTCGTTGAGCGCTTCGACTGTCGAGGCCTTGAGCGTTATCTTGCGGTTTTTGTTGTAGCCTTTGTAGGGCATGGAGGTCGAGCCTTGCCAGACGGCGATGCGGTTGTTGTCGCGTTTGCCCGACTGTTTTTCAAAGCCGCTAACCAGACCGTGGGAGAGACCGAGCAGGATTATGAGCATGAATATGCCCCATGCAACGGCAAAGCCAGTCAGGCCTGTGCGCAGCTTGTTGTTGCGCATGGCCTGTCCGATTTCGTTTATCAGGTCAAACATGGCTCAGACGGTTATAGGCTGTGGGGTTTCGATGCGTCCGTCAGAGATGCGGATGATGCGGTTTGTGGCTGCGCCAACGTTGGGGTCGTGGGTTACGATGACGATGGTCATGCCGTCGTCGTTGAGCTGACGGAAGAGCTGCATTACGTCGCGCGAGGTCGTCGAGTCGAGCGCACCTGTCGGTTCGTCGGCGAGGATGATGGAGGGGTTGGTGATCAGAGCGCGGGCGATTGCGACACGCTGTTTCTGACCGCCCGAGAGCTCGCCGGGAAGATGGTGTGCGCGGTCGGCGAGACCCATGCGTTCGAGCTGCTCCATGGCGAGGCGGTTGCGCTGACGGCGCGACACTCCCTGATAGAAGAGCGGCAGGGCGACGTTTTCGATAGCGTTTTTGTAACTGATGAGGTTGAATGACTGGAAAACAAATCCAATCATGCGGTTGCGGAGCTCGGCGGCTTTGTTCTCGCTGAGATTTTTGATCAGAACATAGTCGAGATAGTACTCGCCGCTGTCGTAGTTGTCGAGGATGCCGAGAATGTTGAGCAGGGTGGATTTGCCGGAGCCTGAAGCACCCATGATGGCTACAAGCTCTCCGCGGTCGATGTCGAGATTGATGTCCTTCAGTACATGCAGGGGGACAACACCCGGATAGGTCTTGTTGATGTCTTTAAGCCGGATAATCATGATGAATTATGTTAATATTATAGATGTAGATTGTTCCATTTTTACGGCCGGCACAAAATTATGAATAAATATTCATGTTGCAAAATTTTTTTAACTTTGTCGAAATAAAAATTAATAAAAATGAAACGGAAGCATGTACAGGCTATGGTCGCGGCGGCTCTGCTGACGTCAGGAGGCTTGGCCGGTCAGCGGCCGGCGGTCAGAACCGAAGGTGGCGAACAGAGTCAGGCCGGGATGGCGGAGGGACGCGAGCTGGCGTTGCCGCAAGTGCCTGCCGAGTTGCGGACGCCCGGCGAGAGGGCGGCTCATATCGCGAAGCATTTCTGGGACGCCATGGACTGGCTCGACACCACGCTGACGCGCGACCGGTCGTTTATGGAGCAGAGTGCGTCGAATTTTTACAGTCTGTTCAGTCTGACCGACAGCATTACGGCGTCGCAGGCCGTGGCTGAGATGCTGGCCGGGGCGTCGGTGTCGCCGGAAACATATAAGACGGTTGCCGAGATTGCCGAGCTGTATCTCTACGAACCATATTCGCCGGTGGCCGACGACGAGGCCTATGCCGTGGTGGTCGACAGGCTTCTTGCCGACGGCAAGCTCGACGAGGCGGCGATGATGAGATTGGAGGATGCCCATCAGACCCTGATGAAAAACAGGGTGGGGCAGAAGGCGACCGATTTTGAGTTTGTCGGACGAGACGGCCGCCGCCGACGTCTGAGCAACGAGACGAGCTGCAATGATTTTACTTTGCTTATGTTCTACGACCCCGACTGTCACGACTGCACGGCGTTGGAAAAGCATTTGGCTGAGTCGCCGCTGCCTGCGCAGAAGGGTGTCGGAATAGTGATGATAAGCCCTTACGGAGAGCAGGACGGACTTTGGCGCAGCCATGCGGAGACTATGCCCGAAGGCTGGACCGTCGGACTGACCGACGAGGGTTTTGAGGATGAAGGAATATATGATCTGAAGATTACGCCGACGGTTTATATCCTTGACCGTGAGGGCAGGGTAGTCAGGAAGAATGTAGTGCCCGAAAGTATTGACGATATACTCGACAGCCTCTGAATAGGTCTGAGAAAGCTATAAATAAACAAAGCTATAAATAAACACTGTGCCGTAATAAAAAAAACTGTGTCGTAATTTCTTACGGCACAGTTTTTTTATTGGGGTTGTTCATACTCAGGCAGAGCCTGAAGTATGAGCGGGGAAATCAGTGATCAGAGCATCTTGATGCAGCTTACTTCGTAAACTACGAGACCGCGTCTTTCGTACCATACGGCGATGTAGCCAACCTGCTGTTCGTTGTCGAAGCACCAGTCGCACATCATACCAGTACCGGAGTTATAATCAATCCAAGGCACTGTGGTCTCATTGCCGATTTTCATAAGCCAAGTTCCGTCGAAAACACCATAGTTGGTGTAATAAACGCCGAGGTTCTTATCGGTAATAAGAGTACGCTCCAGATTTGCAGCAGCAGTGCCGCCACCGGTGGTAAAGAATGCAAATTCAACTCCGTTGAGGTTCATGGCGTGGACAGTAGGGCGACGTGCGCCTTTTTTTGCTGTAGCCTGACCTGAACGCTGCCACCATGCTTGCCAGCTGTTGAATGCGGTGTTGTAGTAGTCTGCCTGAGCGATGGTGTTGCCGAGATTGTCGTTGAGTCGGATCTGAACTTCGTTATCCATGCCATCGTTTTTATCCGATTTCTGGCAGTCGCCAATGAGGTATGCCGAATTCTTCTTTGTAGAGAAGAACGAAATCATCTGGAACTCGTTCATGTCGTTGGAAGGATAGCCGGTATGGATAGTCTCGTAGTTGTCGTTACGGAGCTTGCCACCGGAGACGTAGTACTTGAAGTGAGTGCCTTCAGCGTCGCGCGGACCGGCGAAAGCGATGACAGCCTGAGTAGTGATGTCGCCCGTACAGCTGATATATGTACCCATCATGGCATCCTCGCTGTTATCGTATTCGACACTTGTGTGAGTTTCTCCTTCAAGTTCGACGGGCTCCTGATCGGGAGCTGCGTAATAATAGAACTTAGTGTGACCCGCACCAAAACCGCCGACAGCTACAATGAGGTTGCCCTTAGAGTCGGAAGTAACTGCTACGACATCAGAGATAGCAAAGGGAGTTTTGAGCTGAGTAGCAGAAATCGCGAGCGATGGAAGATCGTAGACGCGAAGAACGCCGAACTTACGCGAGAACATCACTACATGTTTGAGACCGCAGAAGGCGGGCGAACCGATGACGTCACCGTTGAAGCCAAAGTCACCGCCTATAGTCACCGAAGCATACTTGTCGATGCTTGCGGGTGCTTCGCCCGGGTCGATAGTCTGAGGTTCGACGACAATATAGCTCACTACATATGTATGTGTCGCGCCGCCGCGACCTGCAGTAACAGTGTAAACGGGGGGATTGTCGAGGTCGGCGAAGTTCTGAGCTTCGGTCATTATGGGGGAAACAGAAGCGCCGAGGCTAAGAGAGAATTGGGGGACAGCGCCTGTAAGTTCTGTGACAGGGTCGACGTTCTGCGGAACGCGGATAAAGAAAGTATCCTGAGTCGCATTGAGCTGGGCCTTGTAGACGCGCGATTTGTCGACAACCGAGGGAACATAGAAGGCATCCGGCTCGATGTATGCACTCTCCGAGAGGGTTTCGGTAACGTCGTCTTTGCAGGAACTTGCAAGGACAGCCAGGAGAGCGGCCGCAGTCAGGAAGTGTTTGCTATAATTGAGTTTCATTTATTTCCGGTATTAAAAGTTAGGAATTAATTTTCTGAAGGCTTAGGCTCAATCTGATATTCACCGTCGAAGTAGCCGATGATAGTGTATTCGCGAGTTGTGCCTATGCCGGAATGAACGGTAATCTTGATACCCTGAGCGATGCCTTCTTCATTACGGTTTGTAATGTCCTTGATGCCGGCGAGACCGGGTTTGATCACTTCGTCGAAAGTAAGCGAAGTGTTGAGGTAGCAGTGTTCGGGGTTGTATTCGCCCTTGTAGTCGAGGTCGAGCACGAATTTGATGATACCGTATCCGCCTTTAACGGTCTCGAGAGTTACCTGTTCGGTAGGCACGAGATTGCCCTGGGCGTCGTATTCTTCAATTACACCGGGGAGGCCCTGAGCGCCGGGACGCAGACAGAGCTGCATCCAGGCGATGAGGTTGTTGTCGTGTTCGAATTCTTTGTCGGGAGACTCGCATGACGATAAAGCGGCAGAGGCAATCAGACCGACGAGAGAGAACAGAATATATTTAATTATTTTCATAATAAACGAAATGTTAAGTTGTTGGAAGTTGTCGGATGATTACCAGCCGGGGTTGTCGACACAAAGTTTGTTGTTGGTAAGCTCAGCGGCCGGAAGAGAGAGACGATAGTAACGGTCTTCGTACATGTGGAGATATCCGTCGTCGATATCGACTGTTTTATAGGTCTTCTTGCCTGAACCACCCAATCGGGTATCAACACCATGGAATGCTTTGCCGTCGATGACTTCCTTGGCGAGTCTCCAACGGACCAAATCCCAGTAGCGATGACCTTCGCCTGCGAGCTCGCATACACGTTCCTTGCGGAGGAGGTTCATGAAAGCAGCGGTGTTGGGAGCGTCTTCAAGAGTGCGTTCGGGGAGACCGACGCGTTTACGAACCTCATTGAGGGGTTTGAGGGCTTCTTCAATTTTACCGAGCATGCCGAGACCTTCAGCCTTGTTGAGGAGCACTTCGGCGTAGCGCAGGCAGATTTCGGTGTTGATACTGCCTTTTGTACGGAATTCGGTGTTGCCTTCCATGAGATATTTGCGGATGTAGTAGCCGGTAACGGTGTGTCCGTTGGTTTTGCCGGCACGAGACCATGTCACGCTTGCGTCAACGCCGTCGGGAACAGAAGAAGTAAGACCGGAATAAATTTCCATAGTGCGGCCTTCCCATTCAGCTCCGTCATAGAGGATAGTGGCCTGGAAGCGGGGTTCGCGATATGTGAACGGGTCTTTGATTTTTTTGCCGTCTTCGCCTCTGACATTTTTCCAGGTAGACCAGTCGAAAGGAGTACCGTCTTTAAACTCGTAAGTATCGGCGAGTTCGGCAGTCGGGACGATGAGAGCAGATCCGGGCACTTTGTCGCGGAGAGCGTCGCCGGGGCTACGCATGTTGGTGTCGAAGCTGTGAGTAGCAAGTTCTTTCTTATAATAGATAGCGTAGATGATTTCCGAGAGGTTTGATTGATCCTTGCGGTAATCGAAGAGGTCAGCGTAGTTGTCGACGAGTTTGTACTGGCCGTATTTAGCGCAGGAGTCGGCAGCATTAGCAGCCATTTGCCAATTCTCGGCGAACAGAGCTATACGAGAAAGGAAGCCGTAAACCATGCCTTTGGTCGCACGACCTTCTTCTGTGCCGCCTTTACCCCAGGTAACAGGGAGGTCTTCAGCACATTCGAGCATGGTATTGATGATGAATTCGTAAGATTCGGCTTCAGAAGCACGAGCGCGGTTGCAGTCTTCGGGACAAGCACCGTCGTCAGTGCCGCCCTTGATGCCCGACTTGTCGGTGCGGATAACAAAACCGCCGTAGACGCGTGCGATGTAGAAGTAGTTCATTGCGATGGCGAAGCGAACTTCCGCACGGCGAATCTTAACCCATTCGGGATCGAAGCGATCGGCAAACTTGTCAAGGTCGTTAAGCAGAAGGTTGGCGCGTTTGATACGGCCATAGGCAGTGCTCCATGAAGCGAAGTCCGAAGCATTGTTTTTACCGAACTGAGAAGCGAGCATGAACTGCTTGTTGTACATGTGGTCGGCAGTGAGCCATGCGGTCGACTTGTAAAGGTCGGTGTAAGCATCGTAGTAGTGGCGTGCGTTATTAACAAGGTTTGAGTGATCCTTGAAGTGCTGATAAGACGCCATGATGTAGTAGTCAGCCGAGGTCTCGGTACTCCAAATCGCGCTCGAACCGTACTGTCCGGTAGGCTCGACGTCGAGGATGTCTTTACACGATGTCGATGAAAGAGCCAAGACCGCTAACGCTGATATAAAAATTGATTTTTTCATTTTGCGGAATCGTTAGGATTGATTAGAAGTTGACATTAAGACCAAGAGACCAAGTTGCGGGCTGAGGATAGTAACCTGCTGCGATAGAAGGCGACTCAGGGTCAAGCCATTTGAAGTGGCTGAAAGTAAGTACGTTTGTGCCCGATACATAGATGTTGAAGCGCGAGAAGGGAGTGTGTTTGAGAATCTTCTCGGGAACGTCGTAGCCGAAGGTAAGGTTCTTCAGACGGAGATATTCGCCGTTGATGAGCCACCATGTCGAAGCGACCGCGTTGTTCTGGCGTGCGGTAGACGACAGACGGGGATAGCGGGCGTCGGTGTTTTCGGGTGTCCAAGAGTCTTCAACAAGGTACTTAGGCGCGTTACCGTCGCTGTAGAACGGACGAGTAAACGGAGTGTGGTCGCAGTGACCTGTTCCCCAGATACCGTTGAGCTGATAGTCGACATGGGTAACACCCTGCCAGAGCATGTTGAGGTAGAAGTCCTTGTAGTTGAAGTCCATGTTCATAGAGAAGGAGATTTCGGGAAGTGCGCCGTAACCGATGCGAACATAGTCTGATTCAGAGCCTTTGTACATGATCTTACCGTCGCCGTTGGTATCCATGTAGAGGAGGTCACCAAGCTTGATGTCGCCCGAAGGAGCGGCGGGAGCGTTGTCGATCTGTTCCTGCGACTGTGCGAGACCTGTAGCGATGAGGCCGAAGCGAGCGCCCATGGCGTAGCCGAGAGTGTTGCGCCAAGAGGGGTGGTCGTCGTTGATTTTTTTGCGGAGGACTTTGTTGCGAGCGAAGCCGAATGTGCCGCGCAGACGATAGCTGAAGTCCTTGTTGATAGTGAGTTCGTGTTTGATTGTGAAGTCAATACCGCGGTTGTCGACAGCACCCGAGTTCTCATATTTAGGAGTGTTGCCACCGAGTGATGAGGGGAAAGTGCCACCGATGCCTTCGAGAAGGTCAGAAGTAACCTGATAGAATACGTCGAGTTCCAAACCTAACTTGCGACGGAGAACGTCGATGTCAATACCGACATTGTAAGTTTTGGTAGATGACCATTTGAGGTTACGGCTCTGAGTATAAGAGTCTGTCCAAACGAGAGGAATAGAAGTTCCGCTGGGGAAGATGTAACCGTCCTTGCGAGAGCTGTAGAGGTATTCGTAAAGGAATGCCGAGAGGTTGTCCTTACCTGACTCGCCGTAGCTGGCACGCAGCTTGAGGTGATCGATCCAGGGAAGATTGTTTTTGATGAAAGGCTCGCTTGACATAATCCAACCTGCAGAAACAGAGGGGAAGAAGCCCCAGCGGTTTTCAGGCGCGAACTTATAAGAACCGTCGTAACGGAAGGCAAATTCGAAGAGATATTTATTGTCCCATGCGAAGTTGAAACGACCGATGTGAGAAGCTTTTGATGTGCGGCCGTGACTACCGCTTACGCTGGTGGGAATAATTTCGAGACCGAGGCCGAGGTCGACAGGCTCGGGAGCGATGTAGTTGCGAGCCGATGCGCCGATGTTGCTCGAGAAGTATTTGGTAGCTTCATAGAGGTAGAGGGCACCGATTTCAGCTTTGCCGAATGTGTGGTTGTAAGAAACCTGCGGGCGGAGCATAGCCGTGTAGTCCCATGTAGAAGACTTGCTGTAGGAAGTGTTTGACTCGCCCTGAGCGTAGTCGGGCTTGTACATGACAGTTCCTTTTCTAATGTCGGACATCTGTACGCAGAACAACTCGATTGCGCCGAAATAAGACTCGGCGTTCTGATGCCAGGTGTTGTAAGAACCCCATACGGAGACCTTAAGGCCGTCGAGAACGGGATGAACAGCTTTGAAGTCATATTCCAAAAGCGCAGTGCCGACGAAACGGTTTGAGTATGAACGCTGGAAACCGCTCTTTTCGATTGCAGCGACAGGGTTTTTACCTGCCAAGCCGTAGCCAACGGGAACACCCTGATATTCTTTCTGGAAGATAGGCAGCATGTAGACAGCTTCAGCCGAGGGGTTGTAGACGCTCTGCTCGTTCATGTTGACGTTAGGATAGTCCTTTTCGGTGCGGTATGCAGCGATTGTGCTTGCAAAACGCATGTTCTTTGCGACCTTCATTTCGAGGTTAGAACGCACGTTGTAGCGGCGATAGTCTGTGCCACGCATTGTGCCTTGCTGGTCCATGACACCGCCGGAAACGAAGTATGATGTGTTCTTGCCACCACCGGTTGCAGACACGTTGTGCTGCTGGGTAAAGCCTGTGCGGAAGATTTCCTTGAACCAGTTGGTGTTGCCGAGGTAATCGTCGGGAGCGGCTTCCTTGACACGGCGGAGGATGTCGGCATCGTAATAGGGAGCTTCGCCATCCATGATGCGGGCCTTGTTGTGCCAGTAGATATACTCTTCAGCGTCGCAGAACTCGGGGAGGGCAGTGTTGTGAACCCATGAGAATGTGCCTGAATAAGAGATTTTGGCAATGCCTTCCTGTCCTTTCTTAGTTGTGATGAGGATAACGCCGTTTGCGCCCTGCACACCGTAGATAGCAGCCGATGCATCTTTAAGGATGGAGACGCTTTCGATGTCGTTGGGGTTGACAAGGTTCATATCCATCTGCACACCGTCGACGAGGACAAGCGGGCCTGAGTTTGCGAAGTCGTTGACACCACGCACTTTGATCGAAGCACCGTCTTCGCCCGGACGACCGTTGGTCTGGACAGCGGTAATACCGGAAACCTTACCGGTAAGGAGGTTGGAGACGTTGGTCATAGGCGCTTTCACGAGATCGGCACCTGACACAGCTGATACCGAGCCGGTAACGCTGATCTTTTTCTGCATGCCGTAACCGACGACAACGACGTCTTCGAGCATCTCGGAGTCGTCCTGAAGGGTAACTTCGACGTTAGAACGACCGTTAAGCGCGACAGTCTGCTCTTTGTAACCGATAAAAGAAATAAGCAGTGAGGCTTTGAGATCGGGAACTTTGATCTCGAAACGACCGTCGATGTTTGTGACAACAGCCACATTGGGATTTCCTTTGAGACGAACTGAAGCACTGGGGAGTGTTTCGCCTGTGCTGTCGAAAACAGTACCTGTAACGATGACCTGCGCTGTAGCACAAATCACGGAAACGAAACACCATAGCAAGACTGAAAGTCTCAATTTAAACGATGGAGGTAGTTTCATGATTGGTTGTTAGAACTTTAAGGGTTTATAATCTTTGTGATATGAGTACAAAGATATGACTTATAATCGGGTTGTGCAATAAAAAGTTTATAATTTTTTAATCGTTCGGGCGGGTTTGTTAACTGAAATTTAGGTAAAAGTTTTGAATGCAGAGGTTTAAGAATGTGAAAGAGGGAGTGTTAAAGATGTTGAGCCTGTGGCCGGAAACGCCGTGTGACGCGCTCTTAAGAAGTGCAAAAAAAGCGGGCGGCCCGAGTGGGTCGCCCGCAGATGGGGATGTATATCCTAAATCAGGGTCTGAGCAAGACCGAAATTATTTGCGGATGTACTGTTTTGAAACTTTGTTGCCCTGACGAACGATGTAGATACCGTTAGAGGGGTTAGCAACCTGTACGCCCTGGAGGT
>JAGAOW010000189.1 GCA_017889945.1 Muribaculaceae bacterium | reverse complement strand
GGCAATCCTGACGTTCTGGGCAAGATAAGAGATGCCGACAAGGAATGCCGAGCGCTCGAAGTCGCCGATGCGCAGACCGATGGTCGGACGCACCATGAAGCCGTCGCGGATAGCCGCGCCCGCGTCGAGTGAATAATAGGGAACGACTGTGCGATACTGCTCGCGGCTGATGATGTTGCCGCGTACATTGACGAAAATCGGAAATGACCACTTCCATGAAGTGTCGCGCAGGTCGGTGCTTTTAGGATAGAAGCGCGCACCTACGCCTGCGCCGAGACGGAAAAATTCGTTGACGCGATAGCCTGCGACATAGTCGAGTTCGGTCAGGCCGATGTTTGAATGTCCGTGGTTGACGGAGTAACCGCCCTGAAGTTCGACGGCATTCCAGAAGCCGGCTGAAGCCGAACCATAGTCTTTGAGAGGCTTGGCGTTCTCGGTCGGCATTTTGACAGTTCGGCCGGCTTCGGCGGCATTGTTCTGTGCGACGGCGGCCGACACTGTGAAAGCGACGGCGCTCAGAATGATAAATAGCTTTTTCATGGTCAGAATGCTGAGTTAAGTCCTTTGATTATGCCTGCGTTCTCAAGGTCGCGGCGAAGCTGATCCTTGCTGACGGTAACTGTGGTGGAGACATGATAGAGTTTGCCGACTTTTTTGACCTCGCGCGATGAGTTGACGACCTGCACATAGTTTTTGGCCGGGCCGTTGACCTTGAAAAAGTCTTTGAAGAAGGCTGCGTTCTGCGACTCGGCAAGAGCGCTTCCGGCAAGCGGACGCTGGCCTGAAAAACCTTTGAACAGCACGCCGTGGACAGCGTTGCGGGCGATTTCTTCGTCGGAGAGCTTCTTGTTCTTTGTGATGACCGTGACTTTCACAAGGTAAGTGCCTTGTGCGCCCGTTCCGGCATTTTCGATATTATAGTTATACTCCGAAGTGTCTGATTTGTCCTTTCCGAATGAAATCAATGGCACGGAAAGCATTACAATCAGAGCCATAGCGAGATGACGCCAGAATTTGAAATTGTGATCGACGATGGTTGTCATAATGTGAATGTATGTGATAAATTGATTTAGTCTCTATTGGCCGACGGCGTTGCCGGGGCGGATGTATCTGAGTCGGGATATTTACTGTGTTATTAATGATATTCCGCGCGTAAAGATAGTAAAAATATCAATCGCCGCGCTTTTTCGCACCGAAAAAAAGCAACGCGTCCCGAAAGCGATGACGTTTTCGGGACGCGATATGGAGATATGTATCAGAGTCAAAGACTTTTCATCACTTCGTCGCGGGCGGCGAGCACACAGGTTATGACGTGGTCCATTACCTCAGGATTGTTATAGACGTTCATCGGGTAGGTTTTGATGGTGTAGACCATGCCTTCGGGGTCTTTGCCGTCGGCGTTCCATGCGGCAGTGCTGAAGCCGGTCGAATAAGAGATGTGGGGCGTCGGTTTGCCGTTGATTTTTTTGCCCTGGAGGAACCAGTTGAACATCTTCTCGCCGATTGCGGCCTGCAGGCGGTTGTTGGCCAAGAGGTCGGCGCGATATGCGCGGTCGTTGTTCTCGAGGCGATACTGTTCGCGTCCGTCTGTGCCTTTGGGATAGACTCGGAAGAGGGTTGTGAAGCCTGAATCCTCGCCGTTGCAGATTGCCATTTCGGGCTGCTTCTCGACTAATGAATCCATATAGAGTTTCACTTCGAGTATGCCGCCGAGGACAGCCTGAAGACCTTCGATGCCGAGATATTTCAGCGTAGCGTAGCCGGCCATTGAGCCTGCAGCCGAGCGCGAAACCTCGAGCGAATAATACATCGGGTTGTAGGGAGTGACCTCCTGAAGATAGGCATATGACCCGCGTCGCATTATGTTTTCGAACTCGGCGGCGTCCTTGTAGAGGAAGCAGCTCGAGATATAGGGCGAGAAGCCGAATTTGTGGAAGTCTATGCCGACGGCATCTGCCAGATGAATGCCGTTCATCTTCTCGGCGTTTTTCTTCATCATGCGCAGGGCGTCGGGAGAGAAACCGAGCGGATTGTTGTCGAAATCGTAGAAGTTGAAAGTCTGCCATGACCAGCCGCACACGGCGTCGCAGTAGAGGAGCGCTTTGCCATAGGGCGCGGGGTTGGGATATTGGTCGAGCAGACGGCGCACGTCGGCGACGGGGTCGAAGGCGTTGGCGTCGGTAGTGCCCATGGTGCAGACGACTTCAATCACAGGTATACCCTTTGATGTCAGGTCTTTGAGCGTGGCTTCGAGAGCGGCGAGATCCATGGTGTTTGAGTCGGGGTCGGTCGGGATGACGACCACATTGTCCATGCCCAGACCGGTCCAGTCGGTGGCGTTCTGACGGCAGTAGTGCGACTGTCCTGAAACCAGCACCTTGCCGTCGGTCCTGACGCCTTTGTCGCGTGAATCGGGGAGAACTCTTGTCAGCGCGTATTTAAGGCCGTAGAGCCAGCAGCCCGAGCCACCGTAGGTGTAAATAGCGCCGGCCTTGGTCGGCTCCCAGCCAAAGAGGTTGGCGAGCATGCCGCCGCTTTCGAGCTCAGCTTTGTGGACATTCCATGCATATTCGCCCTCGATGATATTCGGGGCGAAAATCAGCGGAAGCATCGAAGCGATGATGCTCGCATTGTTGGGTTGCGGCCAGACGTTGGACATTGTCAGCGGACTCGAGACGTCGGGCATGCCGTTGAACATCTTGACACACTCCGAAATCACGTCGTCGAGCGACGACGGCTTCTGCGGTATCTTGACATCCTTCACGTCGGGATAGCTGTAGGTCAGCGCCGAGCTGTCGCCCAGAAAAGCCTTGTCGTCGGGGCCGGTCGGACGGAGCTCATCAATCATCCTGACGGCCTTGGCCATTTGCTGCGACAGTTTGTCAGTGCCGCCACGGTAAGGCTCTTGAAAATCTTCGTCGAGTTGTTTACGATATTTCGCCCATTGCGGAGCGTTGCCGAGGATTTTGCCGTCGGCATCCCAGATTTCATTTCTGTGCGAACTTGTTGCCATATAAAATAAATTTAATCAATCGTTTATGTTCTGTAAATTCTTGAAAACTTAAGTTATAACAACCCCTTCGATTCAAAAGTTCATAATATTGTATCCCGACAAAAAAACCGCATCTCTGACTGACTTTCAGGGATGCGGAATCAAAATATGTACTCCGGAGGAGAATCGAACTCCTATCAAAAGTTTAGGAAACTTCTATTCTATCCGTTGAACTACCGGAGCATCGCTGCAAAGGTAATAGTTTAATTCGATTCGGGCAAATTTTGATATGTTGGCCGATTTGCCTAATTTTGTAACCATAAGCATTCAATTTATACCAATGAGTAAATACGATTTGATACGGTCATCGACCGGCGCGGCACTTCGGCCGTCAAATACGACTGGCTAGACGGAATGTTCGGGCGTCACGATGTGTCGCCGCTTTGGGTCGCAGACCTCGACTTTGCTGTTTGCCCCGATATTGTCAACGGTCTTCGCCGCAGGCTCGACCACCCGATTCTCGGCTACTACGCATGCCCCGAAAGCTATTGGGATGCGCTCGCCGACTGGCTGTCGCGCCGTCACGGACTTAAAACCCGGCGCGAGGAGATGACCTTCATACCCGGCGTTGTCAAGGGCATCGCCTACTGTGTCAATTTCTTTACACAAAAGGGCGACAAAATTCTGATTCAGCCGCCGGTCTACTATCCATTCCGCATGGTCATCGAAGGCAACGGCCGGCAGGTCGTGGAAAACCCTCTGAAATTTGACGGTAATTCTTACTCGATGGACCTCGAACATCTCGCCGAGACCGTCGAGCGCGAGCGGCCCGTGATGATGATTCTTTGCAATCCTCACAACCCCATCGGCATACAGTGGGACAGCGAGACACTCGCCGCCGTGGCTGCAATCTGCCGCAAAGCAGGCGTCAAAGTGGTCAGCGACGAAATCCACGGCGACCTGATGCTCAACGGACGTCGCCACATACCGTTTATCGACTCGTGCGACGACGCCCGCGAGATTGGCATCATGCTCGGTGCGCCGTCGAAGACATTCAACATCCCCGGCCTTGTCAGCTCGTGGATGATCATAAAGAATCCGCAGCTCCGAGGCGAGTTTTTCGACTGGCTCGCAGTCAACGAATTCTCGCTGCCCATGATGGCCTCAATTCTTGGAGCTGAACAGGCCTACACCCACGGCGAACAGTGGCTCGACGAAATGCTCCGCTACATCGAGAGCAACATCGAATTTGCGCTCGAATATGTGGCCGACAACATCCCTGAAGTGAAAATCATCAGGCCGCAGACATCGTTCCTGCTGTGGGTCGACTTCCGGGGTCTCGGACTTTGTCAGAAAGCGCTTATGGACATGCTTCTCGACAAAGCCCACATAGCGCTCAACGACGGCACGATGTTCGGCGTTCAGGGCGAAGGTTTCGCACGTCTCAACGTCGGTTGTCCGAGGTCGGTTTTGGCCGACGCGCTCGACCACATCCGCAAAGCCGTCGAATCGGTCTGCGATTGCGGCAAATAATCATCGATAGAATATGGACTACAGAATACTCCCTCCCGATGAAATCTTAGAAGCGACTGTCAGCCTGCCGCTTAGCAAGAGCATCAGCGCACGCGCCCTGATTATGGCTGCCTTAGGCTCTTCCTCTCCCGCAGCCGTGGCCCAATGCGAAGACACACGCGTCCTTGCGGCAGCGCTTGCCGGCAACGACACCACAGTCGATGTCGGCGCGGCCGGCACGGCAATGCGCTTTTTAACTGCATATTACGCATCCCGCCCGGGAGTAAGCGTGACGCTCGACGGCAGCCCGCGTATGCGCCGTCGTCCCATCGCTCCGCTGGTCAACGCCCTGCGTGAACTCGGCGCTCAAATCGAATATGCCGGCGAAGAAGGCTTTCCCCCGTTGAAAATCAATGGCTGCAAGCTCCGCGGCGGCGAAATTACAGTCGACTCGTCGGTCAGTTCGCAGTTCATATCCGCCATCCTGATGGTTGCACCCGAAATGGAAGCTCCGCTGACCGTCAATCTTGCCGGCGACAGCGTATCCATGCCTTATATCCGCATGACTGTCAGCATGATGCGCGACCGCGGCATTGATGCCGAGATTGAGCGCGACACAGTCTATGTGCGCTCAGGCCGCTATCGTGCTTGCGACAAAGCGGTCGAACGCGACTGGAGCGCGGCTGCGTTCTGGTATGAAATCGCTGCTATAACAGCCGGATGGGTTACACTCTCCGACATGCACGACGACAGCATTCAGGGCGATAAAGCCCTTGCCGATATATTCCCGCGACTGGGCGTACTGACCGAGTTTGGCGACGACGGTGCGGAACTGTCGGCCACGCCCGATCTCTTTTCGCGCATCGAACTCGACCTTACCGACACCCCCGACCTCGTTCAGGCTATCGCCGTCACGGCGTGCGCCATCAGTGTGCCTTTCCGTCTGAGCGGAGTAGCCAATCTGCGATTGAAGGAGACCGACCGTCTCGAAGCTCTACGCGCCGAACTTGCAAAAATCGGCTGCATAATCGAAATCGAAGGCGACAACGTCATCGCGTGGGAAGGCAAGAGAGTTCCACTGACTCAGATGCCGGTTATCGACACCTATGCCGACCATCGCATGGCAATGGCGTTTGCCCCGCTGTCGGTGTTCATCCCCGGCATAATCATCCGCGACATCGAAGTCGTCGAAAAATCATACCCCGGCTTTTGGGACGATATGCGTTCGGCCGGATTCACTCTGACCGATGCCTCAGAGCCGGTCGCCGAATGACAATGGAAGCTGCTCTTATCATAGCCGGTGCGATTGTTTTAGTGGGAGTTGTGCTCTACATCCACCACAGACTGACATACTCGCGCGCCGCTGACCTGCCGGCCGACAATCTGCCGGCTGATGCTGCCGCGCCTGCCGAAGACAGCGACAGCCAATGCTGCGGCATGCACATCACTTGCGAACGCGATTCGCTGCTGTCGGCCCTATCCGACAAAATAGTCTACTATGACGACGAAGAGCTTGACGCGTTTGCCGGTCGCGAAGCCGACGACTACACCGGTCAGGAAATCGAGCAGTTCCGCGACGTCATGCTGACACTTCTCCCCGAAGACATAGCCGGTTGGGCGCGGTCAATACAGCTGCGCGACATCACTCTGCCCCAGGCAGTCCGCGACGAATTGATAATGATAGTTTCCGAAGCCCGTGCCCTCAAATCCCATGCTTGAATATTTAGATTACTCATTTTTCCGCTATGCCTTGGCAGGCGTGGCTCTGATAACAATCAGCGCCGCGATGATTGGAACATATATCATCTCGCGACGGCTCGTTGCGATATCAGGCGGCATCACTCACGCATGCTTCGGCGGACTCGGACTGGGCTACTATCTCGGCATCAGCCCCGTGGCCATGGCCGCTGTCTTCGCAGTGGCCTCATCGGTTTGTGTCGAATGGCTTTCGGCGCGCTTCAGACTGCGCGAAGACTCCGTCATTGCCGTCGTTTGGGCGATAGGCATGGCTGTCGGCGTACTCTTTGTTTTCATGACGCCCGGCTATGTTCCCGAGCTGAATTCATTTCTCTTTGGCAACATTCTGACCATCTCCCCCGCCGACATCGGCATATTCGCAGCCTTCACTGTGCTGCTGATTGCCTTCTTCATCTTCAATTTCAACCGCATCGTCGCATGCGCCTTCGACCGCGACTTCGCTCAGGTCATACACCTGCCCGTAAGGCTGATTAACTATACCATGACCGTGCTGATTGCCGTGTGCATAGTGCTGACGATTCGCCTCGTTGGCATCATGCTGCTGATGTCCATGCTGTCGCTGCCAATGATGACAGCCGAGATATTCTTCCGCCGATTCAGCGCCATGATGTTTGCCTCCGTAGGCATATCTCTCATATGCAGCCTTATAGGCCTTTTCATCGGCACCATGATTGACGTTCCCTGCTCCGCTATAATCGTAATAGTTATGGCCGCCGTCTTCATCCTGACCAAATGCACCGCCGTCCTCCTTCGCCGCTGACAAACCCCATTCGATTACGTCTCTAATTAATCCTGTCTGAGCATAATCCATACCTGACATGAAATCATTTATCACTACTGCCGTCTTTTTTTGCTTCCTTCTCATAAATTCATCCATTGGAGCAGCCCGGACAATAAAAGGTTATGTCTCTGACAATGACGGCGAAGCGATAGCATATGCAAGCATTGCCCTGTTCAACGACTCGACTTTCATTCAGCATTGTCTGCCGATTCATGCGAAATATTCTCAGCTAATATCACGGATATAAAATCGCCCCGTCTGAGAGTGGGCATGCATACCCTCGCTTAACACCATCAACCTGACACTCGCCTACCGGATTTTGCAAATAGACAGATTGTTCACTCCAATTTCGTGAAAAAACTTTAAAAAACACTAATTTAGCTACACATTCCTATTATATTGCTTAACTTTGTAGCACTTAAAGCACCTCGAGGCTTTTGACTTAGGCCGATAATTATTTACAATTTTATTTCAAGGACTAAGCTGAGGCATACAAAATGCAGCCGTCGCGACGACGCCCTTCCTATTTTGTAAAGGTGTAGATTAAGTAAGTATGATATAATCTCTACACTTTTATTTTGCTAACTTTTTTAGCAACTATCTTTAGAATCACAAATTATGCCTATTGGCTTTAGTCCTCAGTTCATTGTTTGAAATGTACTGAGGAAAATTTTTTTCATCCCCACCCTACTCCACACTCCACCCTATCCAACACCCACCCCAAAAGAACGATGAGTAAAAGAAGGGCTCAAGCCCATTTGGTTTTGTTTTTCCTTTTACACATAAGAAAATCCTGCAATTCAGTGAGTTGCAGGATTATTCGTTGTCTTTCGTCAGACTTTTGTGGAGTTGGGGGGACTTGAACCCCCGTCCAAACGCGGAACTAATGTGCTTTCTACGTGCGTATTTCCGGCTTGGTTTTCGTGCTGCGGCAGGAGCGGAACACCCGACCACAGCCTTAGTCTCTTAGAATTTCAGAAGCCTCTCGAGACTTTCGGCTTCCTATTCCCGATTTATCTGCACCGCCGTTTCGATTAGTCTCGGAAAAAGGACAATCGGGCGATGTCTTGTCTCTGCAACTGTTGCGGAGATTAAGCTGATCTACTGTACTTCAATCAAGCAGCAAGAGCGTAGTTGTTTTCGCCATTTGAAATTGCTGATGTCTCTGATTTAAGAGCGTAGCCATCATTGCTCTGCACGCTTACACACCACTTCTACACGCTGTCAAAACCGGTCAACCCCATGTTGGTTGCAGTGTTTATTTTGCTTTGGCAAAGTTAGCTATATAACAATCTCCGCGCAAATTATTCGGCGATTTTATACTTTTTTATCGAAATTTTGGTTCAAAACTCGATAAAATAGGTAAGAGTCGGCATTCTGCCTGCGGCTGTGAGCTATAATTATCATATAATTCGTAACTTTGCGGCCAATTCCGGATTAAAACAGTTACTAATTTGAAAACAACATCTGAACTCACGCACAAAACCCGAAACAATGCGCCTTCACTGGTCCTGTCGCTGCTGCCTGTAGCAATGATGCTATGCTCGCTGGTAGCGATAATCATCTTCGAGGGCAGCGACGCGATATCAAGCTACAGTCCGTTCATTCTGTTGATTTCGGCTCTGTTTGCCGTCACTCTGTCGCTTGCGAGCCGCACATGCTCGCGCAAAGGTCTTGCTTCTGGCATGAAACGAAGCTCTACGCAGATACTCCCTGCCATACCTCTGCTTATTCTTATCGCTATAATTTCAACGACATGGCTCTTGTCTGGAGTCGTACCGACGCTTATCGACTACGGCATCCGACTGCTCAACCCGACGTTTTTTCTTGTGACCACATGCGCCGTATGCGCCATAGTTTCAGTGCTGACGGGCAGTTCGTGGACCACAATCGCCACAATCGGTGTGGCTTTCATAGGCATCGGACGCATCATGGGCTACAGCGAAGGCTGGATTGCCGGCGCCATCATTTCGGGCGCTTATTTCGGCGATAAGGTCTCGCCGCTGAGCGACACCACCGTCATAGCCTCGTCGAGTTGCGGAGTCGACCTCTTCGACCACATCCGCTATCTGATGCTGACGTCCATACCGGCTATGGTTATCGCATTGATTGTCTTCATGTCTGTCGGTCTGATATCCGAACCGGCAGTCATCGACGCCTCATCGTCAGAGATTGTCGCCGCCCTGCGCGACACCTTCAATATTTCGCTCTGGACGCTGATCATACCGCTGATTGTGGGCATCCTGATTGCCTGTCGCGTCAAGACTTTATACACTCTTGCCGTAGGTTCGGTTTTGGGAGTCGCAGGCATCTTCGTCTTTCAGCCGGGCATACTATCGGCCATTGAAGGCGTCGGCTTACACTCGGTCAGCGACCACATCATGTCGACCTTGCGCATACTCTGGAGCGAAACCACCGTCTCGACCGGCAATGAGGCTCTCGACTCTTTCGTTTCGACAGGCGGAATCACAGGCATGCTGCCGACCATATTCCTTGTCCTGTGTGCCATGCTTTTCGGCGCGGCCATGATAGGCACAGGCATGCTTGCCGTGATAGCAGGAGCGTTTACACGCCGTCTGAAGCGCCGCCATTCAATCGTCGGGGCAACCGTAGCCGGAGGATTGTTTCTCAACTCATGCACAGCCGACCAGTATCTCTCAATCATCATCGGCAGCAATATGTATCGCGACGTCTACAAGCGCTATTCCTTTCAGCCGCGCCTGTTGAGCCGCACACTCGAAGACTCTGTCTCTGTAACTTCGGTTCTTATTCCCTGGAACTCGTGCGGTGTGACACAGTCGACCGTTCTCGGTGTGGCCACACTGACCTATCTCCCGTTCTGCATCTTCAACATCCTCTCGCCGATGATGACCCTCCTGATGGCCGCCATCGGATTCAGAATCCCCACCAGGAAGCCTCAGACTCTTAACGCATAGAGCCGGTTCGCCAATAAATATTAACGCTTAGTCACGCAAATCATATAGGTGACGGCCACGACCGATATCGATATGCCCGCGATAATGCCCGGCGTCAAAGGCTCGCCATAGACCATCGCACCTATCGCAATCGCAGTTATCGGTTCGAAAACGCCGAGAACAGAAGTCTTTGTCGCTCCTATCCGGCGAGTGGCCACGGCAAGCGTTGCCGTCGACACTATGGTCGGCAGTATGGCAAGGCCCAACAGATTGAGCCACGACGAACATGAGCACAATCCGGCAGTGACATCCACGCCCGAACCAAGCATAAAAAACAGAAAGACAAACGAACCGACCGTCAGAGCATAGAAAGTCAGCAACGAATCCGACACATCGGCTATCACGCGGCTGCGGTTGACGATGACGATAAACAGCGCATAAGTCAACGCACTGCCGACCGACAGCAATATGCCCCGCAGATCAAGCGACTCTCCGCCCGCGCCGCCTGTCATGATTGCTACGCCGCCAAAGGTCGCCGCTATCGAAAGCCATACAGGCCATGACGGGCGTTTGCCAAGAGCAGCCATGATCAGCGCCACCATCACGGGATATAGAAACACGAGTGTCGTTGCCAAGCCCGAAGGGATGAATCTGTAAGCCTCAAAGAGAAGCAGACTGCTCGACGAAAACAACAGCCCCAACAACAGAAGCACTGCCGACTGACGCCACGACACCCTGAAACCGTGCCGCGCCAAGGCCAAAAACAATCCGAGCAGCAATGCGGCAATGGCATAGCGGAAAAACAATATTGCTTCCACCGACTCGCCGTCATTCATCAAAGGGATAGCGAAGAGCGGGTTAAGGCCATAAGTTATTCCGGTAATTATACCCGCAGGATAGCCGATAATTGCATTTTTGCTCAGTTTCATACCATCGACAATTAACGGCCGCAAATTTACAAATTTTTCCGCCTCCGTCATATACCCGCCCCTTCAAACTCAACCACCCCGACATCCAACCAGCGGACTGTTTTGTACAATAAAGACGAGAGAGAAAACCGATTGGCTTTCCCTCTCCAAATGTTTTCACAACGGAATAATCCTTATTGTGATTTGCTTTGATTTTACCTCACAAAGGTATAAGAAAATGACAAAAATCACAAATTAATTTATAATTTTGTGAATGATTATTGAAAAGATTTCATGTCTTGCATTCGCGGTAATGATAGAATGTAATCATATACCTTAGCGACCACTTGATAAAG
>JAGAOW010000188.1 GCA_017889945.1 Muribaculaceae bacterium | reverse complement strand
CATCCCCTCGCCAGAAGGAGAGAGGAGAATGAGTAATTCTAAACTCAAAGTTTTGCACTTCGATTTGGAATCTTCAGTATAATCTTTATTCATTTATAGGCTATTAATCCTTTTGGCTAATCGTGCGCCGCTCCCTCTCTCACTCCTGTCTCTCCTGTGCTCCTGTCCTTTCCTCCTCCCGACGCTTCTCGTCCCTTGGCGTCCATCTCAGCTACCTCAGCTAAGTTAGCTCTCTATCTCTCCTCTTGTTTTTATCCTTTTTTGTTTTTATGTCTTTTTGTCTAATCCCCTCCTGTCTCTCTATTGTCCTTCTGTCTCCCTCTGTCTTGAGAGTGTTAAAATCGGGTGGTTTTAACGCGCGATTGTTAATTTCTGGCTAATTTTGCAGTAAATATGAATTTTGCTCATTTTAGACAGATGATTAAACCGTGGATGCTGCCGCTGGCGATGCTTACAGGCGTGCTCTTCCACTCGGCGATAGATAAGGTGCAGTTTTTAGCTCCCTATCTCATTTTTACAATGTTGCTGATTACCTTCTGCAAGGTCAATCCGCGCGAATTGAAAGTCGACGTCTTTTCTCTCCGCATGCTTGCCGTACAGATGCTCGGTGGCATAGCGGTGTATTTTGCTTTCCTTCCTTTTTCCGACGACCTGGCGCAGGGCGCGTTCATCTGCGTCTTTTGCCCGACAGCCACTGCCGCGCCCGTCATTACCGGGATGCTCGGCGGCTCTGTGGCGAGGGTTGCGGTGTATTCGATTGTGTCCAACCTCGCTGTCGCCGTGACTGCTCCTGCATTGTTCGAATATATGAGCGGTGCTTCGACCGGCGGGGAGATTGGTTTCATCGAAGGTTTTTCCACCATTTGCATCAAAGTCGGCCCGCTGATAATCCTGCCCATGCTGACCGCATTTGTCTTGCTGGCCATTGCGCCGAAAGTGCATCACGCCATCGCCACGCGCCAGTCTCTCTCGTTCTACATCTGGGCCATATCGCTGATTATTGTCGTCGGCAAGGCTGTCAGCTTTGTCATGAAAGAACCTGACGACGCCATTCCCGGCATGATTGCTATAGCCTTGGCCTCGCTTGTGCTCTGTTGCGCGCTTTTTATTGCGGGCCGTCGCATCGGTCGCAGAAGCGGCGATCCTGTCGCCGGGGCGCAGGGCCTCGCGCAGAAAAACACGGTCCTTGCCATCTGGATGGCGCTCAATTTTCTGAATCCAATCTCATCTGTCGCGCCGGCGGCTTATATCCTTTGGCAAAACACCATAAATTCAGCTCAGATTTATTTCAAGACGCGCCGCTCAGCCCGCAACGAAAAATCATGACGCCGAACCCCTTGAATGAAGAGCATGAAGATAATCAAGAAGCTAATCATTAATATAAGCCAATCATTAATATAAATAGCAGAGAGGATGAATTTCTGGCTGTCGCCAACAACCTTTGGGCGATACCCCTTGTTCTAATATAAATTGATTTGAAATGAACAGTATGTTTGATATTTTGATGGGCCTGCCTCTTTTCCGCGGCGTCAGTCGTGAGCGGATGGCAGACATTGTAGGCATGGCTAAATTCCATTTTCTGAAATATTTGCCCGGCGAAACCATCGTCGAGGCCGGCTCTAATTGCAGCCACATTATGTTTATCATCTCCGGCAGCGCCCGCTCGTCGATTGTTAACGCCGACCATCGTTTCAAGGTCAGCCAGACACTCAAAGCCCCCGACGTCATCGCCCCCGACTATCTCTTCGGCCGCGCCACAAACTACCTCTGCACGGTTTCGGCCATCGAGCCGACAGGCATACTTCAGATTGCCAAAAGCGATTACATCAAAATCCTCAACAGCGACGAGGTGTTTATGTTCAACTATCTCAACATGTTGGCCATGAACGCCCAAAAATCGGTAAGCGGTGTGCTTGCGCTCACGACAGGCAGCATCGAAGAGCGAATCGCATTCTGGATCGTAGCGCTCACTCAACCGACCGGTACTGACATCGCTCTCGAATGCCGTCAGCGCGACCTTTATTCCTTCTTCGGAGTGCAGCGCACATCCTTCATCTCCTCGCTCGACGGCATGAAAGCGCGCGGCTTGCTCGACTACAGTCAGAACCGCATCGACATCCTCGACCGCCGAGGCCTTATCCGTCTGCTCGAAAGTCATCTCAACGACGCGGCGCCCGACGAAGTATGACGCCTGAGGATGAAAATCCCAAGCCGTCAGATGAATCTTAAGCCGTCAGATGAATCCCAAGCTATCAGATGAATTTCAAACCATCAGATGAATATTTTAAGCTTTCAGATGAGTATATCATGAATATTATGTAAGAATTATGCTTAGAACTTTAGTTGCGATATTGTCATTAGCCATTATGTCCGTGGCCGACTTTGCTCTTCAGGCAGTGCCGACCGGCATGGCTGCATCGCATCTCGAGCAAGCAGTTGATTCGACCGACCGCTATCTCAATCGGCGCGACATGTATCTTGCGCGCAAGAAAGCATCCATAAATTCGATTACCGAGCGACTGAAGACTTCGTCAGCGCGCGATTCGATGTCGGTGCTGATGGATTTGGCCCGTGCGTTCAGGCGTTATGACGTGGATTCGGCGGCGCTCAGCTATCAGACAGCAGTCGATATAGCCGCGGCCCACGGCGATTCAGCCAATATGCGGCGGGCGCTGCTCGGACTCAGTTCGGTCAACATTCTTCGCGGCATAGTTCTTGAATCTGTCACGCAGTTCGAGTCTGTCGACACAAAAATGCTCGATTCGGCCGACATGAAGGCATATTACGATGCCGGTTTTGACGTCTATCTGACAACCGCCGCATTCTATCCCGACGGGCGACTTGCCGACCTGTATATGCAGAAAGCGATTGCGATGAGCGATTCGCTTGCCGCATGTCTCGGACCTGACTCGCCGCGGGGCATGTATCAGACAGGCTGGAGCGCATTGCAGCGCGGCGATATGCCCTCGGCTCTGGCTGAAATGCGATCTGCTCTCGACGCAACGCCTTTCGGCGACGAGCTGTATGCGCGCATTGCCGCCACGCTCGCCGACTATTACCGTAACATCGCCGGCAAAGACGATTTGGCCACATATTATCTCGCGCTTTCGTCGATGAGCGACCTTGCGGCGGGCACGCGCGAAATGACTTCCTTGCAGCGCCTCGGACTCGAACTCTACAGAAGGGGAGACATCGCCCGCGCCTACCGCTATCTCAATGTCGCGCTCGACAATTCGATCGAGTCCGGCTCGACTGTTCGCGCCTTGACCGTGCTCGACGCTCTCCCGATTATTTCCAAAGCCTACAACGACAAAGACGAGCTTCGCATCCGCTGGCTCTATGTTATGATAGTAGTGCTGTCAGCCTCGCTGATTGCCACAATTGTAGTGATGGTCGCTAACCGCCGCTCTCACAGGCGTCTGGTCGACTACAAATCGCGTCTGGCCGAAAACAACACGCTTAAAGACGAGTATATCAAACAGATTTTGTCGCTCTGCTCGTCATATATCGAACAGAACGAAGAACTCAACCGTCTGATTATACGAAAAATCAAGGCCGGACAATCGCAGGATCTCTTGCGCATGGCCGAAAGCGGCGAAGTGCTGCGTCACCAGAGCGACAAGTTCCTGAAATCGTTTGACGAGACTTTCGTCAGAATTTATCCCGACTTTATCGACAACATCAATTCGTTGCTCAACCCCAAAGACCGTTTCGCCCGGACATCCGACAAGAAACTCAATCCCGAGCTGCGAATTGCGGCCTTTATGCGTTTGGGCGTTGACGACAGTTCGCGCATTGCCCGCTTCCTGGGATTGTCGCTGAACACCGTATATACATATCGAAACAAACTGAAAAATCGGGCTGTCGACCGCGACACTTTCGAGTCAAAAATAAAAACTATCGGCGATTTTCCCTTGATGTGAGTTTATATTTAATTTATAATTTATTTTAATAAGCATCTAATATACAATAATATAAGAATATATACTTCTTATATTTATTTATATTTAACTTATATACTATTTACATGCGGGCCTCTGCGCTTTAATTTTGCAATGTAAATAATTATTAGGTCTAAGCAACAAAGGCTAAGAAAGGATTTAAGTAAAAAAGGATT
>JAGAOW010000187.1 GCA_017889945.1 Muribaculaceae bacterium | reverse complement strand
CCTTTCGCCCGACGGCAAGAACCGCGTTCAGCTTGAGATGGACGGTACGG
The DNA here is from genome assembly GCA_017889945.1 of Muribaculaceae bacterium. GTDB lineage: Bacteria > Bacteroidota > Bacteroidia > Bacteroidales > Muribaculaceae > CAG-873. The sequence goes on along the minus strand of JAGAOW010000187.1, from coordinate 3,318 downwards.
TCGACTATACCATGTCACCTCTCAGTTCGGAAGGTCGTATGACGGGACGTCTGAACATCAATTCAGGCTATGGACGCTATTCGCTTCCCTTTATGTCAGAGAAGAACTTTGCCTTTGACAACAACAGCTATGTGGCCTTTAACGGCGATGTGCTCGACCCGACGCTCAACATACATGCGACCGATGTGATCAAGGCCAATGTCACACAGACGGGCCAAAATTCGCGCCTGGTCAATTTCGACGTGATGCTCAACGTGACCGGAACGCTCAACCGCATGGATGTGTCCTTCGACCTCTCGACAGGCGACGATGTTACCGTGGCCAACGAATTGCAGTCGATGAGCGCAGACCAGCGAGCCAATCAGGCGATGAACATGCTGCTCTACGGCATATATACCGGCCCTGACACAAAAGGCGACGCCTCGATTTCTGGCAACGCGCTCTATTCGTTCCTCGAATCTCAGATCAACAGCTGGGCCGCAAACAACATCAAGGGCGTCGACCTGTCGTTTGGCATAAACCAGTATGACAAAACAGTCAACGGTTCAAATTCACAGACGACAAGCTACAGCTATCAGGTATCGAAGTCGCTGTTCAACGACCGTTTCAAGATAGTTATCGGCGGCAACTATTCGACAGATGCCAATGCCGATGAAAACTTCTCGCAAAATCTCATCAACGACATATCGTTTGAATATTTCCTCAACCGGGGTCATACGATGTATGTACGCATCTTCCGCCACACGGGCTATGAAAGTATACTCGAAGGCGAAATCACACAGACGGGTGTCGGCTTTGTCTACCGCCGCAAACTGAACAAGCTCGGCGATATGTTCAAGTTCTTAAAACCAAAACGTAAGTCCAATGAAAGCGACGGAAATAAAAAGTAGGCTGATGCGACTCGCCGTGTATGCCGCTGTAATCGGCACTCTGTGGGCTATGCCCTCAGGCTGCTCGACGACCCGACGTATTCCCGAAGGCGAAATCCTCTATAACGGTCTGAAGAAGGTCGAATTTGCCGATGACTCTGTCCGTCTGCCGTCGGAGCTTGCGTCGTCGATCAAGGATGCGGTCAATGTTCCGCCTAACAACTACTGGAAGTTGCTCGGCTGGCATTATCCCTTTCCACTCGGCCTGTGGGTTTACAACAATTGGATCAATCCGCCGAGCGGACTGAAACACTGGCTATATGAAAAGCTTGTCGCCGAACCTGTACTCGTCTCGGACGTCCGGCCCGAAGTGAGGACTAAGATGATAGATGAAATACTCAACAACAACGGCTATTTCCGTGGCTCGGCTTCTTATGAACTTGTCACGGGCCGCAATCCGCGAAAGGCAAAAATCCGTTATGCTGTCAATCCGGGCGAACCGTATCCTATAAAGTTTGTTGATTTTCTTCCCGACACGACTGCACTCAACCACATGATAGATTCTCTTGCACGCACAGATTCATATCTGAATTCCACGATGCGCTATTCGACCGACTCGTTGAGTGTGGCGCGTACGCGAATAACCAACAGCCTCCGCAACCGGGGATATTATTTCTTCCGTCCCGAATATATAGAGTATCTGGCTGACAGCATCGGCCATCCGCGGCATGTGCTGATGAAAATGGTTCTTGCATCGAACACTCCCAAAATGGCTACGCGCCGCTATCGCACAGGCAAAGTGACCGTTGTCGCCAACCGTTATCGTGGCGGAGGCACAGCCGACACTATCGAGACGCCGCGTGCGACACTTGTCCAGATGATGCCTTCGCGCCTGCGCCACAAGCTGATACCTGAATGTGTGACTTTCAGACCCGGACGCACTTTCTCTGTGCGCGACATGAACCGCACTCAGACCAATCTTTCGCGACTCGGCATATTCAACTCGATTGATATCATAGCGCTGCCCGACACGGTTTCGGGACGTAACGATATGCTCAATGTCAACATCGAATGTACGTTCGATGCTCCGTGGGAAGCGGCTTTCGAAGTCAATGCCTCATCGAAGAGCAACAGCTATCTCGGCCCGGGTATGTCGTTTAAAGTAACGAACCACAACATATTCGGTGGCGGAGAGCAGTTGACATTAGGCCTGAACGGCAGCTATGAGTGGCAGACCGGCCGCGGCAGGAGTTCGATATTCAATTCATATGAAATCGGACTGACTACTTCGCTTGCTTTCCCACGTCTGATAGCGCCGAAGTTTATACCGCGAAGCCGATATCAGCTCAACTGGACACGCTTCCAGCTCAATGCCGATCTTCTCAACCGTCCACACTACTTCAAAATGGCGCAATTTAACGCTTCGGTCAGCTATGACTGGCGTGTGACGCGTCATGTGTCGGCCACATTTACGCCTATCAAACTGACTTACACTAATCTTATGCACACCACGGAGGTATTCGATTCGATTATGACTGCAAATCCGGCAGTGGCGCAAAGTTTTATGAGTCAGTATATACCGCAGATGATGTTCTCGTATGTCTATGACCGTCAGTTTGACAGCGACAACACCCTCAACTGGCAATTTTCGATTCAGGAAGCAGGCAATATTTTCTGGGCTATCTACCGCGCATGCGGCAAAAAAGGCGAAAAAGAACTTTTCGGTACACCCTTCTCCCAGTTTGTCAAGGGTTCTACTCAACTTGTCTACGGACGGAGAGTGTCAGGCAACAGCTGGATTTACGGCCGTGCGGCAGTCGGAGCGGCGCACGCCTATGGCAATTCGAGTCAAGTGCCTTATGCCGAGCAATTTTACTGTGGCGGCGCTAACTCGGTCAGAGCTTTCACGGTCAGGAGCATAGGTCCGGGCAGTTATCACGATCCGGCAACAGAGGACACATATTTCGACCAGACAGGTACGTTTAAGTTCGAGGCTAATATCGAATACCGTTTCCCGATAGCCGGCCCGCTTCAGGGTGCGTTGTTTATCGATGCAGGCAACGTGTGGCTGCTGAAGAAAGACCCGCGTCGTCCGGGCGGCGAGCTCAAGGCGTCATCGTTCCTCAAAGACCTTGCCCTCGGCACAGGTACAGGTCTTCGTTTCGACATCGGCATGCTTGTCATACGCGGCGACTTGGGCATTGGCATCCATGCGCCATATGACACCGGACGCAGCGGCTACTGCAACATGCGTTCATTCGGCAAATCCCTCGCTTTCCACCTCGCCATCGGCTATCCATTCTAAAGTCGGTCGGAGGTCAGACGAGTCAGACTTTTTGGACAGATTGGACGGTGAAAGTCGCATGGAGGATGGGGGTCGTAGACGGTTCGAGTCGGTTGACTTACAACAGAAGAAACATTTCTTAAAGTCGCGTCTACGAAGGGGGGG
>JAGAOW010000186.1 GCA_017889945.1 Muribaculaceae bacterium | reverse complement strand
TCGGAGTCCTGATATTTGCCCGAATTCAAAGTGTCGAGGCAAGCAACGATGCGGTCGTGGACAAGCATGAGCATGCCGCCGAGTATCTGTTTGTATCTGATTGTCGACTCGCGGCGGCTGTCGGGAACAACGTTGTCGATATTCTTGATGAACACGACTGCCGAGTCGATGTCGTTGAGATTCTGAATCAATGCGCCATGACCGCCCGGACGGAACACGAGTCGGCCTTCATCGTCGCGGAACGGCTGATTGTCGGTCGTGGCGGCGACTGTGTCGGTCGACGGTTTCTGCTCTGACAGCGATATTTCATATGACAGACCGGTGCGGGCTTCAATCTGCGGCACAACCTGTTTGATTTTTTGTTCGAAGAGTTTGCGGTGGTCGGCCGAGACTGTGAAGTGGAGGCGTACTTTGCTGTGTGCGGCGGCTGTCTGTGCGCCTTCGGCGAGCTGTTCCTCAAGCGATGTGCGAGTGCCATCGGCGTAGCGGTGGAAGGTAAGAAGGGCCTTGGGTAGCTGGCCGTAATTCATGCCTTCGGGCGAAATGATGGCCGAGATTATTTCTTTATAGCGTCCGGCAGCAGCGAGAGCGGCGGTGTCGGCGTTGTGAAGACGCTTGCAGACTTCGTCAAGTTCTGCGATAAACGGAGCTTGGGAGATATGGGCGATGAGTTCTGCCACAGGGCTGCCTTCAGCGGGTTTGGTCTCTTCGCCGTTGACAAAGCTGAACAGAGTCTTGAACATGCGCGAAGCTGCTCCTGATGCGGGGACGAATTTAGTCACTTCGCCTCCGTCGGCGAGATATTTGGTCCAACGGTCGATGGCTCTTTGTTCGAGTTCGGGAGTCAGACGGTTGATACCGTTGCCGACAGTGGCCGAGCCGGCAAGTTTAAGAAATGGGAAGCCTGATTCGAAACGTCTGAGCTGAGCTTCGACGTTTTCGGCGTTTTGCCCTTTAGCGGCAATCTGACTTAAGTCGTTTTGTGTTAGCATTGGGTTTTAGATTATTGGTTAGTTGGATATTCGTTTGATGAGGTTGTAGGCGCTGATGATGCCGAGTTCGCCGGCTTTGCTCAGGTCGGCGATTCCAGCGCGTCGGTTGCCGAGTTTGAGGTAGACGTAGCCGCGGTTGAAGTAAGCTTCGCCCATGTCTTCCTTGAGTTCGATTGCTCTGGTATATGCTTCGATAGCAGCCGTATAGTCCTGTTTTTCGACGAGTATATTGCCTTTGTTATACCACGCCGGGGCCATACGCGGCGAAAGCTCGATAGCCCGGTTGTATCCGGCGAGAGCGTCGTCGATGGTCTTGAGACGGATGCTGTTGCGGGTGGTAATATCTGCCGGAGTGCCTTCGGGAAATTGTCCGCTGCGCGTCATCAGTTCATAGCTGTGATAGTCGGCCTGAGCGTTGAGCATGTAGGCGAGCGCATAGTCGGGCGTAAGTTCGCGGGCTTTGGCAAGGTCGCGTCTGGCGGCGTCATAGTCGCGGACTGTGATGAAATCGAGCGCACGGCCTATGTAGTCGATTGAGCGCGGCGTGTGGGTCGCGATATATGAGTTGTAATATTCAATCGATTTGAAATGGCGGTCAAACACTTCTTCGTCGAGCTTGGGTAGGGCGTTTGTGACGACGATTATCATACGCAGCATACGGGTGGCGTTGAGGTCGTCGACTTCCTTTATATAATATGTGCCCGGACGCAGTTCGGTCGGCGAAGAATAGTAGGAAAGCTCCATCATCGGCTCAAGTTCGATGGCCAGATTGCGGTCCTGGATGTGGCCGCGGATGGCGCTGTTGTTATATTCTTCCTCTATCTTGGCATTGTTGTTGACGGTCAGCAGTGATGCAAAACGTTTGGACACAAGTTCTTCGGGCACGTCGTCGGGCGAAGCGTTGCGTTGTTTTTCGATTTCAGCGGCTTTGTCGGCCTGAGTGTTGGGCTTGGCGGCTTTGGCGAGCGCAATGGCTTTGTCGTAATCGTTTTTGGCCGAACGCAGGTCGCCGCTGTTGCGGGCAAATTCGCTTCGCATGTAGAAAGCTCCCGGGAAGTCGGGGAAGGCTTCGATAACGCGGTTGATATCGGCGGTCGCAGCCTTGTAGTCGCCTTTACGTCCATAGATCAGGGCGCGGTTGTAGAGTGCGCGGTAGTCGTCGGGATTCAGTTCGAGCACTTTGGAGTAATCGCTGAGTGCACGGTCGTTGGCATTGACCTCGGTCAGAAGCAGGCCGCGGTTGAATAGCGCGGTAACGTTGAGCGGCTCGAGTTCGAGAGCATAGTCATAGTCGGCCATCGCGCCGAAGTAGTCGTCGCGGTTATAGCGCAGAAATGCTCGGTTGATATATAGTCCGGCAAAGCGCGGCTGGAGCTTGATGGCCTCGTTCATGTCGGCGAGGGCTGATTCGAAGTCGCGGTTTGAATTTATGGCTATGTCGGCCTTCATGATGTATGCGTTGAGCGACCTGCGGTTCAGCTCAAGCGCTTTGGCAATGTCGGCCGAAGCTGCTGCCGTGTCGGTCTGAGCGAGTTTCAGGCGTGCGCGGCCGAGATAGCCGTTGTCGAAGTTGGGGTAGTAGCGCAAGAGCTCGCGATAGGTCGAGTCGGCATCGTCGTAGTCTTTGGTCTGCTGCTGGGCGATGGCGAGATTAAACATAATCTGGCGGTTGCGCGGAATGAGTTCGAGCGCATGTTTATAGTCGTCGATGGCGTCGCGGTCTTTGCCGAGGTTCTGACGGGCGACACCTCGCGCCTCCCATGCGTCGGTCAGAAAGGGATTCAGCTCTAAGGCTTTCGATGCGTCGGCTTCTGCGCCGGCATAGTCTTCGAGATTGATTTTGGCTACGGAGCGCAGGAAATAGGGCTTCGCGAGATATGGCTTAGCCTGAATGACCTGATTGAAATATTGGATTGACAGGAGATAATCTTCAAAGTACAAGGCGTTTTGTCCCACACGCATGACCTGCTCGGTATTAATCTGAGCAGTCGCGCGGTTTGAACCGAAACCGAGGCATGCAAGAATGATGATGGCTATATATCGGGGCATCTTCTGGTCCTTTGTGATTGTTTTCTTGGTTCGCTTTGACAAAGTTACAAATAATGCTCGGTTATAGCTGAAAAATAATGTTAATCTTGTTTTTCAGCTGCTTCTGAACTGCTCTTTTTCGGTCTGCGATGGAATTTGCGGCGACTGCGCTTGGGCTGTTTTGCCTGAGCATCGGCCGTCTGCGGCTGCTCGGCTGCTTGAGGCTGAGCGGCTGCATCGCTTTGCGGCTCACGCTGCCTCCGTGGTTTAGCTTTGTCGCCTCGGCGACGGCCATTGCCCTGCCTGCGGCGACTACGGTCGCCTCCACGGGCCGATTTGGGCTTGTATTCTGGCATTTCGCCAAAGCTTTCGGGCAGTTTTTCCTTGCGCACTTCCGCCCCTAAGAAGTCTTCAATAAAGCCGAAACGCTGCTGGTCGCGGCCGCTGACAAGCGTGACGGCCTTGCCGTCCATGCCGGCGCGAGCTGTTCGGCCAATGCGGTGCACATAGTCCTCGGCCTCGCGCGGAACATCGAAATTGACCACCATCGTTATATCGTCGATGTCAATGCCGCGGGCCACAATATCTGTAGCTACGAGGATGTCGATGCGACCCGACTTGAAGTCGAGCATCACCTTCTCGCGTTCGGCCTGGTCGAGGTCAGAGTGCATCTCGCCGGTCTTCCATCCCGCGCGGCGCATTTCGCGCGACAGGTCTTTGACCTTGAGCTTCGACGCGGCAAACACTATCACGCGCTTCGAGTGATAGGTCTTGAAAAGATATTTGAGCACATCGCTCTTCTGACCTTCGTGACACACGATTGCCGACTGGTCGATGTTTTCCGACGGCTTCGAGACCGCGATTTTCACTTCGACAGGCTTGTTGAGTATGGTTTTCGCAAGCTTCTGTATCTTGGGAGGCATTGTTGCCGAAAAAAGCAGCGTCTGACGCTCTTTAGGCAACTGTTTGGCTATCTGGAGTATATCGTCCGAGAAACCCATGTCGAGCATTCGGTCGGCCTCGTCGAGTACGAAAAACGAGACTCGCGACAGGTCGACATAGCCCATTTTCATATGTGCGAGCAGTCGGCCCGGTGTGGCGATGACGATGTCGGCGCCCATTTTCAGACCGCGTTGCTGACGGGCAAATTCTTTGCCGTCGTTGCCGCCGTGGATGGCGAGACTGCTGACCGGCACATAATATGAGAAGCCTTCCATCTGTCGGTCAATCTGTTGCGCAAGTTCATGCGTCGGGACCATGACGATGCAGTTGATGGCGTCGGCCGGAAAGCCCCCGTCGTTGATAAGGCTGATTATGGGTAGCAGATAGGCTGCTGTTTTTCCTGTGCCTGTTTGTGCGCAGGCTATCATATCGTGGCGCTCGAGAATAGCGCCTATAGCTTTTTCCTGGATTGGCGTGCACTCTTCGAAGTGCATTGCGTCGAGTGCGTCAAGCACATCGTAAGCTAAATCAAACTCGTCGAATCTCATTTATCTATAATCGGTTTTCGTTTGCAAAGATACGAATAAGTCGAGAGCAAAGCCAAATTTATTTGAGCATTGCCGAGCGCCAGTATCTTCGGCGAATCCAAAGTGCGAATTATCCGCAAACCGCCGAGCGTGACCTTATTGCTCCAAAAGCGGATTGGCCGGATGAGCTATGCTGTCGGGAATGACGATTGTCGGTTGGCGCAACGTGCTGTCGCCTTTGAGTTTTGTGCCGTCGGGTTTTGCAGTTTTGTCGGCTTTTTTCTTCGGGCGGAGGAAGCCGAAGAAGTTGTTGAAATCTTTTTTAAACACTATGCCTACGCCCTGCGTGTTCTGAGCCGTCCTGACGTAATAGTTCTGGTCATTGTAGCGGTTATAGGCCTTCAGTCGCCACGAGCCTTTGGGGTTCAACAGATATTCGATGTCGAAGTCGCCGATAAACTGGTTGGTGTTCAGTGTCTTGTCGCGATAGCCGAAGTTGCCGTTGAAGAGCAGACGGTTGTTGAGCAGGCGGCTCGACAAGGCGACATCGACCTCAACGTCAGAGAAATCGCCTCGTTCGCTGCGCAGGTTTGGCGCAATGCTCCAGTCGTCGCTGAGTTTGCCGAGCATACTGCTGAGCTGGCTTGCAATCGTCGACGACGCCACAGAGAACAGTTCGTTGCCCTTGGTGGTCGACGCCATATAGTCGGGCGTGTAGAAGCGGTTGAGCGCAAGAAGATAGATTATCTGGCGGTTCATCATTTCCTTTGTGCTGACGATGCTGCGCACCTTGCGGTATGTGTCCTGCGTCAGCGTCGGGAACTCAAGGTCGAAGTCTATGTCAGGCTGACGCATGTCGCCTGTCACTTTAAGCAGCGCATGGACCGGAACGTTCGTGCGGTTGAGGTCTTTGTCGAGCAGGAACGATTCGTCGAGGTCACTGAGGTTGGCGTTGACGGCGTAGACCGCCTGAATGGCGAGCTGGGCCGAATAGGGGTCGCCGTGGAAAGCTATCGAGCTGCCCTCTTTGATTGTAAAGTCCTTGATGATAATGTCTTGCAACGTAAAGTTATAGCTGCCGTGGTCGAGCGTATATGTGCCGTACATGCGCAGGTCGTTGTTGAGCGATTCGTAGGTCAGCTTGAGGTTGCCCGAACCGTTGGCTTTGATTTGGTCGCCGGCCACAGGGTCCATGACCAGAACCATCCTCGCGTCGGGCGTGATGTCGATTTGCAGGTCCATGTTGTAGGCCGACTGCGAGTCGCTGTCCTGCATGCCGAGCCGTTCGCGGAGCATACGCACTATCGGCGGCGTATCGTCGTGGGCCGACAGCGAGTCGCGTATCGCTTCGGCGCGGCTGTCCTTGAATGTTATGAACGAATATTCGTCGGCGTCGAGACGGTCTGAAAGCACAAACGTAAAAATCGACTTCGGCGCTGTCGACATTTCGACACTGATGTCTACCACGCCCGGCTCGCCGCTGATTGTAGCGCCGCCGTTGCCGTAGACCGTTCCGTACCAGTCGGGACTTAGCTTCGCATCGACGTTGTAACTCAGGAAGTTGCGCGCATCGCTGACCTTGAAGTTAAACGACGGCTCTTTGAAGAATTTATGACGCACAAAGCCGTTGAGTTTGGCCGTGTTGCCATTGATGTCCTTGATTGTCACGTCGTTGATGTCTATCAATCCCGGCTGCAGTTTGATGCTGTCGGTCGCCGTGTACCAGGTGTTCGTAAAGTCGATTTTGATTTTTAGATTATCCGCAAACAGATCGCCCGTCATGTCGATATATTTGAACGTACCGAACAGGCGCGCGTGTCCGCTCGCATAACCCTCGATTTCCGATGCGAACGCCGACATGAAAGGCTTCAGGAAGCCGACAGGCACATGGTTGGCGTCGAAGTTGATATCGAGAGCCTCTCCCGCCGGGAATATGTCGCCGTAAATCCTTGAGTGCAGGCCGTCGTCGCCGGTAATATCGGCGTCAAGGAAAAACGATTTTTTCGTATTGTCCCAGTGAGCCGCGATGTCGGCGTCGCCGAGCACACATCGGTTATAGCTGATGCTGTCCACATGCAGACGTTTGCAGTTGATTGCCGGTTCGGCTGTCAGCAGATTGCTGCCGATGAAGCGGCCTGTGGCAGAGCCGCCGATGAGAGCCTTGTCGATTTCGAGCGTTTCGAAGATTTCGAGCAGAGCTATGTTCTTGAGGTCTACGGTCAGGCGGTCGTCCTCGCTGTCTGAAACCGTGCCGTCAATCAGAATCGATTTGCCACCGGCTTCCATCGCGAATTTGTCTATGTCTATCCGCTTGTCGGCCAGACCGATGCTCGACGGTTTTATAGTCCAAACATCATCGCCGAAATTGATTGTTCCCGGATTGAAAAATGATGTTTGTAAACAGCGACCCGTCGTCTTCGTCTCTGAACAGTTCGGTCGAGAAGTTAAATGACCCGTTGATAGGGATTTTGCGTTCGATGACCCAGTCGATACGGTTGTCGATGCGGTCCGACGCTCCGCTGAGATTGGCGACTACTACCATCGGCCCTTTCTTCGTAGGCATTTTGGACGTCGCATAGACCGACGCATAGTCTTCGTCCGCGTCGATTGAGGCTCTAACGGCTGTGCTTTCGATGATTTTATCGCCATGAAGCATATATGGCGCGTCGACGGTCAGCGAAGCCGTTTGGCTGACACCCGAAAAATGACCTTTTATGCCTATGGGGTGTATGATTGAGACGGGCAGGTGCGCGAATTTGCAGAGATTTTCACATTCCGACAGCTTGAAATCAAATGTGAAATTATTGTTTTCGTAGTCCTCGGATTTGAACGTAGTTTTGACCTCTCCGTTGTCTATCGCCGGGAAAACTTTTGCCGCCAAGTCTTTAAGCATAGGGTAGAGGCTGGTCGCATGGTATCGTCCGTTCACATAGCCGTTGAGGAAGTCTGATTCTATCATTATGCCGGGAGCGTCGCCGCCCGGCACAGCGTCGATGTCTAATTTTTTGATTTCGAGGTCGGCGGTCGCGCTGATGCTGTCCTTAAAGCTCAAATCGCGTAGCGACAGTGAGCCGCTGATGTCGTTGATGTCCGTAAATTCAAATATGCCGTCAGCCTGACCTGAAAGCATATAACCCGGATAGCCTTTGATAAGGTGCAGACTGTCGGGATATGCCTTGTCGACCTCAATTGTGGCCTCGACCGATTTCGCCGCCTCAGAATAGTCGGCAAGACATTCTGCCTGCAGTTTCAGCATCGGGTCGTCGACGCTCAGTTTGCCTTCGGCTTTATGTCGGTCGGCGCTTGCTGTCAGGCTGATGCCGCTGTAACAATAGCCTTTGTAGGCAATTCTTGCCGAGTCGAGCGATATTTCGCCCTGCGATGATTTGCCAGCCACGCGCCCCGCGGTTTTAAAGCGGGTTCTAAATGACGTTTGCGACAGCGACGGGTCGACCATCGCAAGGTCGTCAAATTCACACATTCCGTCGGCCTTGAATCTTATCGTCCGCAGACTGTCGTGGCTGCTGTAGCCGCCGTTTATCTTCAGACTGTTGTCGCCATAGCGGATATTCGCGGCTATTTTCGAATCTGATATCCGGCCTTTCGATTTCAAGGTGGCCGTGAGCGAATTGCCCTCTTTGAGCATTTTGTCGATTTTCGACCCTGTGCGACGGTCTTTTATCAGTCCGGCGATGTCCCGGAGACCTGAGCTGTTGGCCGACACTTTCAGTTCATCGACGCTCAGTGTTGCCTCTGTCCCTTTGTTGAAATTCTCTGCCGATGCTTTGAGCGACAGGCCGTATTTGCCATCGCTCTCTATCGCCTTGAGGCTTTCGATGTGAGCGTCGGTCGCCGAAAGTCGTCCTGAGAGACTGATGTCGATGTCGTCTGTCAGATTGGCGAGCGCGGGCGCGAATGCCGCTAAGTCAGGCAGATATATATTGCTTCCTTCGCTGATGCCGATTTCTATGCTCTGAGATTTGAATATCCGTTCGATGTCGCTGATGCTTTGGTTGTCGATCTTCACGGTGTTGAAATTCAGCGTAGAGTGGGGTAGGCTGAGCGAAAGACCCTCGATTGACGAGCCGTGAGAGGTCAGCGATGCCGTGCATTCAAGTTTTTCGAGCGTAAAGCCGTTCTTCTCGTGGAAACTGAAACGCTCGATTTCGACACTGTGCTCGTCGTTTGAGATTGTGGGGATATAGGCGTTAAGACACACGCGGTCTACGGCGATGTGATTTATGTCAAATACACTGTCGCGCTTCTGTGCGTCGAGAACGTCATAGTTGAGTATGCCGTTGCGGATGATGACCGTGTTGGCTCTGAGGTCATATTTCGATTGCTTTTCGCGCGGGCGGTCCGACTTGAGCGCGTTGATGATGCCGGCGATGTTGAGCGGCGAGTCGCGGTGTTGCCTGTAAAGTTTCAGGTCGGGTTCGTTGACAAGCGCGAAGTCTACAACGATTTTACCTGTCCGAAGTAGATAAAACAATTCGAAGGCAACGCTGATTTCCTTGATTTTCAGTGCCGGCTTGTCGTTGTCGTCTCTCGCGCTGATATCGTAGATCGAGAGGTGGTAGAACGGGTGGATTTCCACTTCGCCTATGCTGACGTCTGTGCCCAAAATCGCGCTTAATTCCTGAACGGCGACGCGGCGTATGTCGTTCTGAGCCCAGCCTGACGACAATATGACATACAGGCTAATCGGGGTGGCGACCAACAACACAGCAAGCACGACAACAATGCCGCGAAATATCTTCCATGCCTTCTTCATAATGGCAATGCGAAGTTAACTAATATTTTCGTATTTTCATTTGCACACCCGATAATATCTGTTAACAGATTGTTCTCGCCGCAGCAAATAAACCGTGCCGACGCAAGTAAACCGTGTAGCTGCAAGTAAACTGTGCCGATAAAATAAGAAGAGGCCGACGCGGGTCAGCCTCTTCTCTGGAAGTGTATGGAATTCAAAAGCGAATTACTGCTGGAGCTTGAATTGAACAGGAAGGGTGTAGGTAACCTTAACCGGCTGGCTGTTGTTACGGCCCGGGTTCCAGTTAGGCATTGCCTTTACAACTCGTACTGCTTCTTTGTCGAGTGCCGGGTGACGGCCGCGGAGCACGCGGACATTTTCAACCGCACCGGTTTTCGAAACGACGAATTCCACGATTACCTTACCTTGAACGCCTTCTTCTGCTGCAACGGCCGGATAGTTCATGTGGTCGTTGAGCCATTTGTACATCGCTGCCGGACCACCGGGGAATTCAGGTTGCTGTTCAACCATTGCCATGTTGTAGACTTTGTCTTCTACTTCAGGCTTTTCTTCTGCGACGACCTGGTCGATGATACGCGTCTTGTTCAAGTCTTCAACGCCTTCTGTAACGTTGACCTGTCCGATCATTGATGCGTTGTCAAGGACTTCGTCCTGGTTCTTCACTTGTTTGTCCTCTTCGTAGTTCTCGTCTTCGGTCACGAGGATCGCAGTTACCTGCTGCTCGTTGGCGACTTCTTCGGGTACGATGATTTCTTCGGGTTCGGGCGGAAGTTCAAATGTTTCTTCATCCTCGATTTCCTCTTCCATCGTGTCTTCAAATGAAGTCAGCTCGACGTCGGTTGAGATTGCAATCTGTTCTTCTTCGGGTTGACCGAACACGCCGTTATAGAAGAGTGCGAGCAAAATCAGACCCGGTATAAGAACCGAGAGAACAATGATTATCGATTTTGTGTGGCGTTTCTCAGACGCGGCGCGCAGCGTATAGGCGCCGAATTCTTTGTTTTTGCCTTCGAAAACTAAATCGCGCCACTCTTTTGATGAAAGATCTACGTCTTTTGCCATTTTTCTTAAGAGTTAAAGGGTTAATTATTTAGCCTTTCGCACCAAGGGGCGGATTATAGTCTCGTTATGTGCCTGCTCGTAGTGGCGGAGAAGCACTGTGTCGGTGTGAGTCGGAAGCTCGATGCTATAACGTGATATCTGGTTGATATTCATTTCGTCGACCGCATTGATAAGACCCTCATAGGTGGTGTTGGGACCGGGTTTGATCACAACGACCGGACGGACTTTGTTAGAGTCGCCTGCATTCTTCTTTGCGAGTTTTGCAAACTCCTCTTTCGAAATCTCTTTGTTCTTCCACTGGGTCTTGAGTTTCTCATACTCTGCCATTACTTCCTCATTCTTTCCGCGCAAGATTTTGCGGATGCCCTGAGGTTGACGGTTCTGATTGCCGATAAACTGTTCCTTTCTCAGGTATTTGTCAGTCGAGAAAGTTGTGTCGGCAACACCTTCATAATAGTAGATGTTGTGGATTGTCTTTCCCGTTTCGGCATCGACTGCAGGTTTGTCTCCATTATACTCTGTGTCGAGAATCATCGTGATGGCCTCTGATGCTTTGGCCTGGTTCTGATTCTCTTTCTTGACATCTTCGTTTGTCGGAAGGACAATCTGAAGTGTCTGCGACTTGATCATTGTCGTACAAAGCATGAAGAACGTAATCAGAAGCATGTTCATATCCACCATGGGGGTAAAGTCCACATGGATAGCAATCTTCTTTTGGGCGCCTTTTTTCTTCTTGCCCTTGTCGGATTGTTCTATTTGTGCCATATTGCTTTACCTTGATTATTGAGTGGGTTCATCTTCTGATTTGAGTGCAGTCATAAGACTGAACTTGTTGAGCTTCATCGTCTGAAGGTTGTCAAATACGCGCTGTACTGTTGTGAAAGGCGTGTCCTTGTCTGCCTTGATGGCGATGCCTTGACCTTTACGCATAAGTGCGGTGTAAAGGTTCTGGAGGTTCGAGCGTTCTTCCGGAGTTGCGGCCATGTCGCCCTGCTCCTTGTTGATACGCTGTGCTACATTGTAGATAGCCTTCATCCAGATCTGGAAGTCGTTGAGGTTGCCGTTGTAATCCTTGTTGTCGTTGATAGGAATTCCGACTTTCGGATTGGCCATGTCGCCCTGGAATTTGTCGCGCTCTGTGGGAGACATCGACAGAAGGGCGGGAAGGTCGGCAAACGCAACGCCAAACATGTTGGTCTGGCTGAAAACGGCTTTCTCAGCTCCGTTGAGTTTGACGGGGTTGTTCTTGTGCTGTTCGTTGTAGAGCTCTACGGCTTCGTCGAGCATCATCAGGCGGATTTTTTCGCTTGATAGCGTCGAGTCGGCGTCGCCCGTAAACGAGATGAAGATTTTACCTTCGAGCAAGCTCGGATCCTCATATTTGCCGCTCTTGTCGGCTGAGGAGATAAGAACTGTGACGAGGTTGTTCATAGGCACCTTTTCTTCTGATACTGAAGACGGCGTGTAGACAATCGTCGGTTCTTTCTGCAGGAAGGTTGAAGTCAACATGAAGAAAGTAAGCAAAAGAACGGTCACGTCACTCATCGCGGTCATGTCGATGAGCGTACTCTTTCTCTTTATTTTTACTTTTCCCATATTTTACTTTTGTTAATTTGTTGTTCTTTTTAACTTGTAAAACAGGGGATTAGTGAGTTGCTGCAAATGTCTGCACGATTGAGAAACCGATTTCGTCGATTGCGTAGGTAAGGTTGTCGATTTTGTTGGTGTAGAAGTTGTAGAAGATTACAGCGAAAGCACCGGTTGCGATACCGAAGGCTGTATTGATAAGAGCCTCTGAAATACCGGTCGAGAGTTCGGTCGAGTCAGGTGCGCCTGATTGTGAAAGTGCCTGGAATGATTTGATCATACCCATGACAGTACCGAGAAGACCGACAAGTGTACCGAGTGTGGTCATGGTGGCGATGATAGGCAGGTTCTGCTGAAGTGCCGGCATTTCGAGAGCGGTTGCTTCTTCTACTTCTTTCTGAAGTGTAGCGATTTTCTGCTCTTTTGAGAGAACGGTGTTTTTGTCCATTTCTTCATAGCGTACGAGTGCTGCGGCTACTACGGCTGCTACTGAACCTTTCTGCTGTTTGCAGAGATTTTGTGCACCGGCGATGTCGTTCTTTGCAAGGCATGCTTTAACACCGCTCACGAATTTTGCAATGTTGCCTTTGCCTTTGGCTGCGCTAAGTGCGATACCGCGTTCGATAGCAAGCACGATTACAGTGAGGAACAGCGTTTGAAGCACAGGTACGATGAAACCGCCTTTGTAGACTGTACCCCAGAGGTTCTGCGGGTGGCCGTCTTCGTCGAAGTGCATGTCATTACCGAACCAGAAAATGAAGAGAAGGATAGCGACGCATGCGCATACGACGATAACCCATGATGCATTTTTGATTCCGGGAACATTTTTCTTGTTGTTCTGAGCTGCTTTTGCGCCCTGAACATTTGGCTTTTGAGATTCCATGATTTTTGAAAAACTAAAAATTTAATTAATTGTTTGATTAATTGGTTGTTATTTAATTGTTTATTCGTTGTTTCTTTACTCGTTGGCGCAGAGATTTTTTTGCCGGTATCAGATTATTAAGGTCTCTTTCGCTCTCTTGCGTGGCCTGTTTTTTCTACTTTTCCTTTAAAATCTTGCGTCTGCGCTTCGCTTTAATAAGGGCAAATTTACAACCTTGTTCCGAACCATCAAAATATTTTCAGTGGTTTTTGTGTTTTTTCTTCTTATCTCTTTTGTTTTTTTATCATATTCGGTTAATTATTGTTTAAAAAAGTTTGCAATAATCAAATTACTATTGATTCTTGTTTTAGCATATGTTAAACGCTTTATTTTAACTATTATTTTGTGCCGTTCGCTCTGTCTGTTTTTCCGCGCGTTTTTTGTACCTTTGCACCATAATTATAGATTCAATTAAAATGGGACTATTCAGTTTCTTCTCTAAAGAAAAAAAAGAAACGCTCGACAAGGGCCTCGAAAAGACTAAAACTGGCGTATTCGAGAAAATCAAGCGTGCATTTGTCGGTCGCAAGACTATCGACGATGATTTCCTTGACGAGCTCGAAGAAATATTCATTACTTCTGACGTCGGCGCTGAGACAACTCTCAAAATCATCGACCGTATTCAGAGCCGTGTCGCCCGCGACAAGTATGTCGGCATGAGCGAGCTCAACGACCTTCTCTGCGACGAGATTACAGCCCTCCTTGCCGAAAACAACAACGACGGCGAAGCTGCCGATTTCGACATTCCCGCAGGACGCAAACCTTATGTCATTATGGTTGTCGGTGTGAACGGCGTAGGCAAGACAACGACAATCGGCAAACTCGCCTACCAGTATAAGGAGGCGGGCAAGAAAGTCATGCTCGGCGCCGCCGACACTTTCCGCGCCGCTGCTGTCGAGCAGCTCGACGAATGGGGTCGCCGTGCCGGTGTGCCAGTTGTCAAGCAGCAGCTTGGCTCCGATGCCGCGGCTGTCGCTTACGACACCCTGTCTTCGGCCGTGGCCAATGACATCGACGTCGTTATCATCGACACCGCAGGCCGTCTCCACAACAAAAAAGGACTCATGGACGAGCTTACCAAGATCAAGCGCGTCATGGAGAAAGTCGTGCCCGGTGCTCCCGACGAAGTGCTGCTCGTCCTCGACGGCTCTACAGGCCAGAACGCTTTCGAGCAGGCACGCCAGTTCTCGGCCGCTCCTCAGGTCACCGACCTCGCCATTACCAAACTCGACGGCACAGCCAAAGGCGGTGTGGTCATTGGCATCAGCGATCAGTTTAAGATTCCTGTGAAATATATCGGCCTCGGCGAAGGCATTAAGGACTTGCAGGTCTTCGACAAGCGTCAGTTTGTTCAATCTCTCTTCGGCAAATAATCGGCAAATGCGTAAGACCATTGATGTCGTCACGATGGGTTGCTCGAAAAACCTCGTCGACTCTGAGCGTGTGATAAAAATGTTTGAGGACGTCGGTTTCTCCGTGCGTCACAATGCCGACAATTTCGGCGGCGACATTGTCGTCATCAACACCTGCGGTTTCATCGGCGATGCCAAGGAGGAGTCTGTCGAAATGATTCTCAACGCAGTCGCAGCCAAAGCTGATGGTTTAGTTGATGAAATCTATGTAATGGGTTGTCTGTCAGAGCGCTATAGAAACGACCTCAAGGCGGAGATTCCCGAGGTTGACGGATGGTATGGTAAATTCGACTGGACGGCTATAGCCTCTGACCTCTCCCGGCGTCATCCCGCCACAGCTCCCTGGGAGCGCGTCCTGACCACTCCGAGCCACTACACCTATATCAAAATCGCCGAAGGCTGCAACCGTTTCTGCTCTTTCTGCGCCATCCCCTTGATTACAGGCCGCTTCAAGTCGCGTCCGGTCGAGGAAATTCTCGATGAGGTGCGCGAGCTTGTCGCCCGTGGCGTCAAGGAATTCAATGTCATCGCTCAGGATCTTTCGAGCTACGGCCTCGACCTCTACGGCGAGCATCGTCTCGCCGACCTTATCGACCGCATGGCCGACATCGAAGGCGTAGGGTGGATACGTATCCACTACGCTTATCCCGCCGATTTTCCTTGGGACGTACTCGAAGTGATGGCGCGTCGCGACAATGTTTGCCGCTACCTTGACGTAGCTCTGCAGCATATCAGCGACAATGTGCTATCCAACATGCGCCGCCATATCGACTCGGCCGCTACACGCAACTTTCTTGAGCGTGTCCGCAAGGCAGTTCCCGGCATACATATCCGCACAACGCTCATGGTCGGTTTCCCCGGCGAAGGT
>JAGAOW010000185.1 GCA_017889945.1 Muribaculaceae bacterium | reverse complement strand
TCATCGTCTACAACGCTTCTAAAGCCAAACTGACCAACTACAAGGAACTCGGCCTCAACAGCGAGACTGCAGTTGTCTTCAACATCACTTCTCGCGAACAGGTCATCATCAACACCTGGTACGGCGGCGAAATGAAAAAAGGTATGTTCTCGATGATGAACTACTTCCTCCCCCTCAAGGGCATCGCTTCCATGCACTGCTCTGCCAACACCGACCTCGACGGCAAAAACACTGCCATCTTCTTCGGTCTCTCTGGCACAGGCAAGACTACCCTCTCGACCGACCCCAAACGTCTCCTCATCGGCGACGACGAACACGGCTGGGACGACAACGGTGTCTTCAACTTCGAAGGCGGTTGCTACGCTAAAGTCATCAACCTCGACAAAGAAAGCGAACCCGACATCTACAACGCAATCACTCGCGACGCGCTCCTCGAAAACGTCACTGTCGACAAAGACGGCAAAATCGACTTCGCCGACAAGAGCGTAACTGAGAACACCCGCGTCAGCTACCCCATCGACCACATCAAAAACATCGTTCGCCCCATCTCAGCAGGTCCTGCTGCTAAGAACGTAATCTTCCTCAGCGCTGACGCATTCGGCGTACTGCCCCCCGTTTCAATCCTCACTCCCGAGCAGACCAAATACTACTTCCTCTCGGGCTTCACTGCAAAACTCGCAGGTACAGAACGCGGCATCACCGAACCCACTCCCACATTCTCAGCTTGCTTCGGTCAGGCATTCCTCGAACTCCACCCGACAAAATACGCCGAAGAGCTCGTCAAGAGAATGGAAAAGAGCGGTGCTAAAGCATACCTCGTCAACACCGGCTGGAACGGCACCGGCAAACGTATCTCGATCCGCGACACCCGTGGCATCATCGACGCCATCCTCGACGGTGCTATCCTCAAAGCTCCCACAAAGAAGCTCCCGATTTTCGACTTCGAGATCCCGACCGAACTGCCCGGCGTAGATCCCAAGATCCTCGACCCCCGCGACACTTACGCCAACCCCGCTGAGTGGACCGCTAAAGCCGAAGACCTCGCTGCTCGCTTCATCAAGAACTTCAAGAAATACGAAAACAAGGCTGCCGGCAAGGCACTCGTTGCTGCTGGTCCTCAGCTCTAATCGAAAACATTTCCACAACTCCCCGAGAGGGTGCGCCGCTCAAACCCGGCGCACCCTCTCCTTTTTCCCTCCCCGAAATCCAAAGCCCCATTCCAAAAAGTTGTTCATTTGCCCACTTTTTTGGAATATACTATGATTATAAAACACAATTCTCCGTAATCGCGACATTTTTCAGCAACCCGTGAATCATCAAATCGCTATCCGCCGATTCCGTCCGCGATTCCCCATCAAACTTATTTTGCGCACTCGAAAATTATTAGTAAATTTGCAAGTCATTCCTACAAACTGTATAATTTTATCCCTTACAGTTTTAGACACTGATTGAAGCACTTAAACAAGTTCATTAACCAACCTAATAAACGACAATTATGAAAATCGAAAAAATCATCGGTCGTGAGGTACTCGACTCTCGAGGCAACCCCACTGTTGAAGTTGACGTTATCCTCGAATCTGGCGCTTTTGGCCGCGCTTCTGTTCCCTCAGGCGCTTCTACAGGCGTTAACGAAGCTCTCGAGCTCCGCGACGGCGACAAATCTCGCTACATGGGCAAAGGCACTCTCAAAGCAGTTGCTAACGTCAATGGTCCTATCGCACAGGCCCTCGTTGGCATGAGCGCCCTCGACCAGATTGCTATCGACGAAAAAATGCTCGAACTCGACGGCACTGACACCAAATCAAACCTCGGCGCTAACGCCATCCTCGGTGTTTCTCTCGCCGTCGCTAAAGCCGCTGCCGACTACCTCGACCTCCCCCTCTACAAATACATCGGCGGTTGCAACACCTACGTTCTCCCCGTGCCCATGATGAACATCATCAACGGTGGTGCTCACTCCGACGCTCCCATCTGCTTCCAGGAATTCATGATCCGTCCTATCGGCGCTACCTCTTTCCACGAAGGCATCCGCATGGGTACTGAAGTATTCCACAACCTCAAAAAAGTCCTCCACGACCGCAAACTCAGCACCGCTGTCGGCGACGAAGGTGGCTTCGCTCCCGCTCTCGACGGTACTGAAGACGCTCTCAGCGTTATCATCAAAGCTATCGAAGCTGCCGGCTACGTTCCCGGCAAAGACGTTACTATCGGTCTCGACTGTGCTTCTTCTGAATTCTTCCACGACGGCGTTTACGACTACACCTGGAAACAGGG
>JAGAOW010000184.1 GCA_017889945.1 Muribaculaceae bacterium | reverse complement strand
CTCCAGGCATTATTGATATGTCGCATTATGTTTTCGAAAAAAATACAATCAAAGCGGTCAAGAGAATATGGCCGGTCAAGTTTGCCAAAGCAGCGTTCCATAGTATAAGCCGCGATATCCTTTGTCATTCCACTAAAAACAGTTTGACCGAGATTGAAAGCCATATTTGCCGTGCGGGCGCCGCGTGTGCGGCTTTTGAAACGCTCTGACAGCAACGGCTCAACCTCAAGCAGACTGTCGAGCTCAGCATCGAGCTTTGTGTCAAGCTTTTTGGTGTCGTTCAGGAATTTATCTCCCAAGAAATTCCGATTACTGTCTCTATATGAGTACATGCTGACATCTCTCCATGTCAGAGGATGTTGCAAGAGTTCGTTCTGGACTCGGCAGTCATTGCCCATGAACATGGTGCGACCGGAAGCATAGTCATAAAGCAGGAAATATGTTTCGCCCGGCTCGACTACATTGCGTAAGTAAGTCTGTCGCCAATCGCCGGAGAAACCTGAGCTATTGATTAGCGGGAAAGTAATGGAAAATCTTCCGAGCGAATCGATTTTCGAACTGAAATCTCCGCCACCGCAGCCCACTGAATAAACTGTAATCGTGTATTGGTCAATGTCTTTTTTTGCCCAGTCGGGGCGATTTCTCAGCCAACCGTTGATAGTAACCGAGTCGACCGATTGAAATTGAGTATCCTTAAATCCGGGGCGCAGGTCCGGAACAGGATATGGCGGAAGTGTGCGGCCCGAAATGATGGAACAGTCGGCCGAACGACCGTCGATTTTGATTTTTCGCCGTCCGTTTTTAGCTTTGCCGACAGAGACAGCGACAGTCGACTTGCCGTCTGTGATGTCGAAAGTCGATTTACCGTCGCCGGGCTTCGCTCCTGCATAGTTCCAGAAACGGCTGTCATAGACCACTCCTTCATCATAGAAACTGATAAGCCAGTCGCCGGTCTTGTCGTCGCGCCAGTCAGACGGCAATATCGACGCGCGCCGACGGCTACCGTCGTTGATGCCTTTGATGACATACTTGCTGCCGTTGAAGAAGTCGAATTTCTGTGTGTCTTGCGGCAGTGGCGGAAACTGAAGTGTGAAATGCTTTACATCATCCGTTATATGTTTTATACTGTCGGCAAGGTTTATGCCGTCAGCAGCCACAACATCATATCTGACAGAGTCGACAAGAATATACGACTCGGGCGAAAAATCGTAGTCGCGATTTTCTAAATATGCAGCCGTAAAATGCAGGATGGTTTTATCGGGCATGAACTCGACTGAATTGATCTCAAGCAGTGGATAGAAAACACCGTCGTGACAAGTAGGATTGTATTCAACCGCAGGAGAATTCCAAGCCACAGACTTTTGTTTTGCCGATAGCGGCGCGATTGATGTCAGGATTGCGATGAGAAGCAGGGAAAGCCGGTTCATGATATTTAAGTAACTTTTAGGGTTATATAATCTATAGTTTTATGTAAGATAACGTGAGCGGCATTGCTTCAAACGCTAAGCTTAGCGAGTGTAAAAGTACAAAAAAAAACTATTAATACAAGCATTTGCCCGATTTTAGAAAAAAGTGAGGCGCGGCTTGAACAGCCGCGCCTCAATGGTTGAAATTCAAATTATGATTGAATTATTTTGTCTCTTCGATAGTGACGGCACGGTCGAGGGCAACATATTTCTCGCCGAGGTCGCAGAGGCTGCCGTTGTTGGTGGTAGCTGTGATCTGAGAAGCGGGAACGCCCTGTTTCTTGAGTTCTTTTTCAACACCTGCAACACGGTTTTTGCGGAGGCGGATGTTAATCTGCTCTGTACCGGTGTAATTGTCGGCCCAACCTGTAAGAGTGTAGTGCTGGCCGGGGTTTTCTTTCATCACGTTAGCGATAGCGCCAAGGATGTTGCGGTCTTCGCGAGTGAGGCGAGAAACGCCGATGGGATAGTAGATAGTAGCAACCGGGCCTTTTTCAACTGCTTTTTCAACGGGACGGTTGAGGCAGTCTTTAAGCTGTTTTTCGAGGTCAGCGATGCGAGCGTCAGCAGCAGCGAGACGAGCACGGAGAGCGTCGCAGTTTTCGGGTTCGGGGCAAACGGGCACAACGGGAGCGACAAAATCAGTTTTGCCGAAGTTGTAAGTCACGCCGAGGTAAGCCTGAACGTCGCTTGATGTGTTGCTGTCGCCGATCTTTTCGTGGAGACCGCTGAGGGCGGTGTAACGAAGGTCAAGGCTGAGCTGGAAGCGGTTGCTGAGACGGAACGAGTTGATAAGACCTGCGCGGACATTGAAGAATTTGCTGTCAGCGTTAGCCCAGTCGTGGTTGTCGCCGTCGTCCATCTTGCGGGCGAGAGTCCAATAAGAGCCGCCACCCATGTAGAAAGTAGCGTTGTAGACACGGTCAGACTTGTAGCCGCACCACCAGTTGGTAAGGTTAAGCATAAGGTCGAGGACCGGACCGATTTCCATAGTCTTCTGGTTGTAGTTGTTGAGAACCTGCTGGTAAGGACGAGCACCTACAACACCGGCATCAACGCAAACGCCTTTGAGTGAAAGGAAGTTGACACCGAGACGAGCACCGAAGACGGGTGTGAACCATTTGCCAACATAAAGAGAAGCAGCGGGAGCGATGCGGTTGGCAAGCTTCTGCTGAGTGTCATGTTTAGTCAAAAGCACGGCAGCACCACCTTCAGCTGTGATGAACCAGTTGTCTTTAAAACGATTCAAAAGATAGCCCTGTGTTTCATCGGGAACGTATGTCACGTCCTTTGCAGTCTCCTGAGCGAAAATCGTCTGTCCCATACCGAGGACACAAGCGATTGCCAAAAGAATAACTTTTTTCATAGAACTTGTTTATTTATAAAAGATTGAATATTAATTTAAAGTCTGTTAGCACAATATTTCGAGCGCTAAGTTAACACAAATTTTTTACATATTCTAAAAAAAGTAAATTTTTTAGCGATATGACAAAAACAGCAGGTCAAAGCGTCGCGGGCGACAGAGTCAATGACAATTTGTTCAGCCGAGCATTTGTTTCACACACGTCAGGATGTTGCCGACCGTGAATCCGAACTTTTCGTCGAGCACTTTATAGGGTGCTGAGGCGCCGAAGCGTTCGAGACCGTAGACTTCGCCGTCGAAACCTTTGATCATACGGATGACACATGGCAGGCCGGCTGTAAGTCCGAACTGCGGCACGCCTGCGGGAAGGACGCTGTCGCGGTATGCGTCGGGCTGAACGTTGAAAAGACCGACCGAAGGCATGGAAACAACGTTGGCTCTGACTCCTTCGGCTTCGAGAGCGACAGCGACGTCGCAAAGCAGAGAGACTTCTGAGCCGTTGGCGACAAGCACCACATCGGGGTTTTCGACTTTGATGACCGTGTAGCCGCCATTCTCAGCCTGAAGTGCATCTGTGAAACGGTCGCCTGAAGCAGAGGGCAGGTCGTGGACGTTCTGACGCGACAGGATGAGTGCGCTGGGCGACGAAGTGTTCTCCATAGCCATCTTCCAGCAGACGGTCGTCTCGGCGGAGTCAGCCGGGCGCATAGCCACGAGCGAGGGCTTGCCGCTGAAGTTGCGTATCTGCTCGAGCAGACGCAGTTGGGCTTCCTGCTCAATGGGCTGGTGGGTCGGACCGTCTTCGCCGACACGGAAAGCGTCGTGGGTCCAGACATATTTGACGGGAAGTTCCATCAGCGCGGCGAGGCGCACTGCGGGCTTCATGTAGTCAGAGAAGACGAAGAATGTGCCGCAGGCAGCGAACATGCCACCGTGGAGGACGATGCCGTTCATGATTGAAGCCATGGTCAGCTCGGCTACACCGGCATGGAGGAAAGCTCCGCTGAAATCGCCGGGAGTGAAGGCTCCGGTCTTCTTGAGGAAGGCGTCGGTCTTGTCGCTGTTGGCGAGGTCGGCCGACGAGACAATCATGTTGCCTACTTTCTCGCCGAGGACAGAGAGGACATCGGCAGATGCCTGACGTGTGGGGACGTCGGGCTTATGGGCGATAGCGCGGTAGTCGATCTGGGGCACGACACCGTCGATATACTGTTTGAGTTCGAAAGCTTTTTCGGGGTTGGCGGCAGCCCAGCGACCAAATTCGGCGCGACGGGCGGCGACTATCTTGCGAAGCTCGGCATTGCGCTGTTCGTAGAGACGGACGACGTCGTCGAAGACTTGCCATGCGTTGTCGGGGTCTCCGCCAAGGTTGGCGACAGTGGCTGCATAGTCAGCGCCGGATGCGCTGAGGGGCTGACCGTGGGTCGAGCATTGGTTTTCGAATGGCTGACCGTCGGCTTTGACGACACCTTTGCCCATGACGGTGTGGCCGATGATAAGCGTCGGGCGCGAAGTCTCGGCCTGAGCTTTCTCTATTGCGGCGGCAATCTGAACGGGGTCGTTGCCGTCGATTTCAATCACGTTCCAGTGCCATGCGCGATATTTAGCGGCATAGTCCTCACGGTCGACAGCGTCGACTTCGGTAGAGAGCTGGATGGTGTTGCAGTCATAGAACATTATGAGGTTGGCGAGGCCGAGATAGCCTGCGAGGCGTCCTGCGCCCTGAGATATTTCTTCCTGAATGCCGCCGTCGGAAATAAACGCGTAGGTCTTATGGGCGACGACGTCGCCGAAGCGATGCTGGAGGAAGCGTTCGGCGAGGGCACATCCGACAGCCATGGTGTGGCCTTGACCGAGAGGGCCTGAGGTGTTCTCGATGCTTCGCGCGGGGTCGTGCTCGGGATGGCCGGGGGTCACACTACCCCACTGACGGAACTGCTGCAATTCGGCGATGGTGTATTTGCCGGTCAGAGCGAGGACGGCATAGAGCATCGGCGACATATGGCCGGGGTCGAGGAAGAAGCGGTCACGGGCAAACCATGTGGGATCGTCGGGGTCGGTAACAAGATATTTCGAGTAAAGCACGTTGACGAAATCAGCTCCGCCCATAGCACCGCCGGGATGGCCCGACTTGGCTTTTTCGACCATAGATGCAGCGAGAATACGGATATTGTCGGCTGCATGGTTCATAACATTCACGTCCATAATATAAAATAGGGTTATGTTAGTTTGTCTTGAAGTGTCGTGAACAATCACGACACGAAATTACTACAAAGTTGAGTCGTTAGCAAATTTAAAGGCCATCAATTTCTCAGAGTGTTGAAAAATCGTAATGGTATAAATATAACAAACAGATGGCCCAAAGTTTAGACTTCGAGCCATCTGATTGATGAATAATTATTGAAAAATCGTGATTAGCCTGCGTTGCGGGCGTCGAATTCCTCGCTGACGGGGATGTCGGTGTTGACGTTCTTCGAACCAGCGAGCGCATAGAAGAGGATGTAAGCAGCGCAGAGAACGACTACCCAGTAGCTTGTGAGGTAAGAGCCGGTAAGGTCGGCGATCCAACCCTGGAGAGCGAGCATCACGGCGCAACCGAATACCATGGTCATGAACGCACCAGAAGCGATTGCGGTGTATTTGCCGAGACCTTCGACAGCCATGTTGAAGATGCCGCCCCACATAACAGATGTGCAGAGACCGATGAGGAGGAAGGCGAAGATGCCGACGGGAACTTCAGCCCAGATGATGTTGAGCTTAGCCCAGTCGATGCCCGGCACGGAAACAGTCCATTCGGAGGGCGAGAGGATGCCGAAGATGAGAAGGACACCTGCGGTGATGGCAACGAATGTGATCATGGCGCGTGAAGAAACTTTCGCACCGATAGAGCTGCCGACGAAACGGCCGACGAGCATAAGCAGCCAGTAGACTGCGACGATCAGACCGACGATGCCTGCGAGCATGCCTTTACCGGGAACGGTCTTTTCGAGTTTGGCAACTGTGAGTTCGCCTTTTTCGATTTTGACTTTTGCGTCAGCGATGCCTTTAGCGATTTCTTCGTCGGTGGGAGCTGCAGTTTCTTCAGAAGCTGCAGCTTCGGCGTTGATGGCGTAGATAATCTGAGAAGCTTCGTCGAGGCTGATAGTGCCGTTTTCGTAGCTTTGGAGAACCTGAGTCTTGTTGCCGATCATCTCGGGGGTGTCAGCGGTAAGATACTGGAGGATGTAGGTCGGAGTGCCGACTTCGAGACCCATGTAAAGGAAGATGGCGAGGAGGCCGAGACGGAAGTGGCGGAAAGAGAATGCGCTGTAGCGGTCTTTGACAGCCGATTTGGCTTTTGCAGCGGGTTTGTTGGGTTCTTCGATGTGAGTGAAGAGGATGACGAAGAAGGCAACGATAAAGATGCCGCCGGCGATGAAGAGGGCGGGAGTTGCGTCAGCGACATGAGCCTTGGCCTGGTCGGCGATGAGAGCGCCCATGAGGATGTAGACAGCAACTGCAGCCGCGCTGTTGAATACGCCGCCGAGCTGGATAAACTGGTTGCCTCTGTTGCCGCCGCCACCGAGGATGTTAAGCATGGGGTTGACTACGGTGTTGAGCATACACATGCAGAAGCCTGCGACGAATGCACCGACGAGATAAACTGCGAAGGCAGCGTTCTGCATCGACTCCCAACCGCTCATCCACTGGATGAAGATGCCGACGATGCCGACAACGAGTGCCATGAGGGCAGTGGCTTTGTAGCCGAATTTCTTGATAAGCATACCTGAGGGAATACCCATGATGAGGTATGCGATAAAGTTACCGTAGTTACCGATTTGCGCTTCGAGGTTAGAAGCACCGAACTGGTTTTTGACGATGACGGCCATAGGCGAGCATAAGTTGGTCACAAATGCAATCATCGCAAAAAGGGCCATCATGACGATGATTGCGCCCCACTGTTTAGATTTGCTCATGATAATTATATTGGTTTAAGTTTAAAGTAAGAAAATTCGATTCTACGGTTTACGAAACGGTTTAAAATAATGATGAATTAGATTTAAACAGTTAATCAGGGGTAAAATTAGTGTTTTTTTATGATGATTCAATCATATTTCGATAAAAAAACGGCTGCGGGGTGCGAAATCAGTATTCGCGAGGGCCGAAAATGGCAGTTCCGACGCGCACGAGGGTCGAACCGGCGGCTATGGCGCGGGGATAGTCGTCGCTCATGCCCATGGAGAGGGTGTCGAAGCCGCGGAGGTCGGGGGCGATGGCGAGGATGCGACGGCGGAGGTCGGCGATTGCTGCGAAGTCGGCATCGATGCGGGCGGTGTCGTCGGTGTTTGTGGCCATGCCCATGAGTCCGCAGATGTGAGTGGCGCGCAGACGCTCGAAGCCTCGGCCGGCAAACCAGTCGAGCAACTCGTCGGGCAGGAAGCCGGTCTTGGTCTGTTCGGCGGCGACATGGACCTGCATGAGGACACGACTGACAACGCCGCGCTCGGCCGACATGTCGTCGATGAGGCCAAGCAGGCGAAGCGAGTCGACGCTCTCAATCATTGAGACGCGGCCGACGATGTGTTTGAGTTTGTTGGTCTGGAGATGGCCGATGAAGTGCCACTCGGTGTCGGGAGGCATCAGGGGAATTTTGGCGGTCAGCTCCTGAACACGGCTTTCGCCGAAGCGTCGCTGCCCGGCGTCGTAGGCTTGACGGAGGGCATCGACGGGATGGAATTTGGAGACGGCGACAAGCTCCACACCTTCGGGCAGAGTAGCACGGACAGCGTCGAGATTGTCGGCGATGGAGTTTGTCATTCGGCGACTTTGACCTTGTAGACGTCCATGAGGGGTGTCTCAGTGATTGAGACAATCTCGTAGTCGGCCATAGTGCCTTTCATGCCTTCGACAAATTTCTCGAGAGAGTCGCGGAAGTCGGAAGCCTGAACGAGGATGAGAGTGGCCGAGCGCTTTTCGACGCCGGTGCGTTCGTCGATAGTGATGAAAGCGACTTTGACGAGATACCAGCGGTCGCCGTCTTCGTTGAAGAAGATTTCCGAAATCTTGGTGCGTTTGACGGCGGAGACAGAAAATTCGCCGGAGATATAGGGAGTCTGTTCCTCGATTATGCGGGCCTCGGCCTCTGTAAACGACAGGGCGTCGACGAGATAGGGTTCATTGACTTTTTTGACTGCGCCGTTTTCCTGAATTTTGTCGTAGCGCACTTTGCATTCAAACCAGTTTGCCATAATTGAATTTCGATTTTAGTAGCACAAAAGTAAGAAAATTTTTTGAAAGTCGCATAGAGGAGGGGGGGGATCGGACGAGTCTCAGACGAGTCGGACAAGTCAGACGGGTCAGACCTGTCGGACGGGCGCGGCCGGGTATTTAGGGCAAAAGTCGCGTAGAGCGAGGGGGTCAGCGGATGGAGATTTTGCGGGTGGCGGTAGCTGACGAGCTTGCGGCGCGGAGGACGTAGACGCCGGGGGCGAGATTGTCGAGGGTGAGAGCGGCGGTGTCGCCATCGGAAACGACTGACGCAAGTTTGACTCCGGCAACGGAGTAGACCTCGGCAGTGACGCCGCTGACACCGGGCACTGAAATTTCATAGTTGCGACCGTCGGCCGAAGTGATGAAAATTTCGGCTTCGTCGGCACGGACGTCGGAGATTCCCGACAGGCCGAGGATGTCTTTAATGCCGGCGAGGGCATCAATCTTGCCCATGCCCCAGCGATGGGGTTCGACGGCGGTGTACTCGTCGTGTTTGGCGGTGCGTTTCATCACGGCTTTAATGTCGTCTACGGTCAGCGTCGGGTCGGCTTGCAGCCATGTTGCGACTATGCCCGAAACGACCGGCGTCGCCATGGATGTTCCTTGCATTTCCGACCAGTGGCTGTCGCGTTTTGTGCCTGTATATACGCCTGTGCACTGCTGCAACTCTTTTTCAGAGGAGCTTTCGATGTAATATTTGCTGTAAGAAGAGATGAGCGAGCCGCCGGGAGCGCAGATGTCAGGGAGCTGACGGCCGTCGAAAGTAGTGCCGTAGGACGAGAAGCTACTGATCTGGGCGAGTTTGGGGAAATTGTTGTAATGAAGCATGCCTGCGTCGAGGGTCGGCCACTCTTCGCGGTTGGTGTAAGAGCCGACAACGATGACATTTTTGCCACAGGCGAGACCGCTGATCGAGCATTTGGCGTCGCCGTCGGTAAAGCCTGCAACGCCGAAGCTCTGGAAGAGCGGGCCTGCGTAAGCGTAGCCGTCGACACTTGTGCCGGCTTTGCCTTCGACGATGAAGCCGGCGCGGACTTTTGAAGTCGCCGTTGTAGCATCGCCCTCGAGCGACAGGTTGACGTAGACGTTATAGCGGTTGTTGTTGGGAGAGACGTTGGAGATGATACGCACAAAGCCCTCCGTACCGAAGTATTTGTAGAAATTGGCGTCTTTGATATCACCCGGGGCGTTGTACCGGCTGCCGGCGATGGTCTGCGTTTCGCCCTTGAGGTTGCGGTCGAGTTT
>JAGAOW010000183.1 GCA_017889945.1 Muribaculaceae bacterium | reverse complement strand
CCGACCTCAACTCCATAAAGCCGGAAATGATAGCCGAAGCCACCAAAAACGCCCGGGAAGCGGCTGAGAAATTCGCTTCCGATTCCCAAAGCAAAATAGGCAAGATCAAGGACGCACGTCAGGGACAGTTCACCATCGAGGACCGCGACACTTATACGCCCTATATCAAGGAAGTGCGCGTGGTGACCACTCTTGTCTATTTCCTCGAGGACTGACACTCTCAGTCCACCAGTCTTAACCACTCCCCCTGCCGGGAAAAATATCCTGCAGGGGTCAATAAACCAATTAAAACCGATTTTGCCCCATGTGTCGAATCCTGTTTTCGATAATTCTCGCCGTCTGTGTCTCATTCGGAGTTTTTTCCCAGAACGAGATACAGTTGCGCAACAAAATGCTGAGTGACAGCATAAACAAAAAGCTTCCGACCCTGAAGAGCTCCACCGCCCGCATCAACGCTCTGTATGACATATTCGACCTCGCGCCTCAGGACAGCGTGGTCGCAACCGGCGAGCGTGTACTTCAGGCAGCGATGATAGCCAAGGACTACGCCTCGGCCCTCGACATGCTGCGGCGCCTGTCATCATTCAATATCGGCAAAGACTCCACCCTCATCTCGAAATACATGGGCGAGCTGAAAAAAATCCCCATATCGCCGGAACGGGAGGCAACCGAATGTTTCATCTATCTGTGCGCCATGACCAACCAGGCCAGATATTCCTCGGAAGCCGACAGATTCCACCGGCTGACCGAACTGACCAAACGGTACAGAGCAGAAAAAAAATCGGACAAATCCTCCGTCAACACCCGAATAGTCCTTCTCTTCACGATATGCAACTATCTTGACATGTCGATGCCCGGCGAAATTATG
Source organism: Muribaculaceae bacterium (assembly GCA_017889945.1). Lineage (GTDB taxonomy): Bacteria > Bacteroidota > Bacteroidia > Bacteroidales > Muribaculaceae > CAG-873. The sequence continues at coordinate 1,926 of JAGAOW010000183.1, read as the reverse complement.
ACAATATATCTCGAAGAGCTCGAAAAATTGCTGAAAAATATGGACTATCGCCTTGACGGTCTGGAGAACATGTTCTATCTCCACTCGGCGATGGCATATACCTACAATGACCAGCCGGCAAGAGCCGTAGCCGCCGACCGCGAGCTCATGAAAGTGATCGATCGTCTGGACCATCAGGCGCAATCCGACGGACGCAAATTCCGTAATTACGACCGGTTCCGCTACAGTGTATATCGACGTATGCTCATCAATGCCGACGCACTCTCTCCCGATGAAATAGAAGAGACCTTCAGGAAGATAACCGAACTGCGCGATAAAAACCAAGCCGTCGCCGACGACATTGCCCACAATCCCCGCGCGGAAGCCTCCTATCTCATGGCCAAAGGGCGCTACACCCAGGCAGTTCCCCTCCTCGAAAACAGCCTGCAAGCGGAAAGAGCCTTCGCCACGAGACGTCTGCTTCTCAGGATGCTTGTCAAAGCCGCCACCGAAACCGAAAACAAAGAGCTGCTGACACAAACCGCCATCGAGTACAATCAGATTCTTGAGAACACACTGAAAGAACGTACTCTCCAACGCGGCCAGGAACTCCGCGTACTCTATGACGTCACCGACGACTCTGCATCCGCCACCGCCTCAGACCTCATTGGCACCGCAAAAGGCAACCGCACTACTGTTGTGGCCATTGTGTCGATAGTCCTGCTTCTGCTGGCAACCATACTGTTCATAGTCCTCTACCGCCGCACGCGCAAAATTTCAGAGAAGCTTCTCGAGACCAACGATATGCTGACCGCCGAGCGCGACAACATGCAACGCACCCAGACGTCACTGATCGAGGCTCACGACGAAGCCAGGAAAGCAAATCGCCATAAAAACAACTTCATCTCCAACATGAGCCATGAAGTAGCCTCACCGCTGAACGCGAGCGTGGAGTGTTCGCATATCCTCGTCGATAACGCAAACGAAGAGAAACGGCATTACCTCGACCGATTCGCCCGCACCATTGACGTCAGCGCCGAAATGCTGCGCACCCTCATCAACGACGTCCGCGAGATAAGCAATGCCGAAGCAGGCACGCTTCCCATCCAGCGAACAACCGTCCCGCTGCGCACACTTTGCGTTGCGGCTATGGAAAACGCAAGGCTCCACCTTGACAATCCCCGCGTCACGCTCCGCTGGGCAAACGAGAACGAAGAGACCCAGGTTATCTACACCGATGCACGGCGAGTTGAGCAGGTGCTCGTCAACATGCTCCTGAACAGCATCAAATTCACCGAAGAAGGATTCATAGAACTCGCTTACAAAGTCGATACTGTCGGAGGCACGACTACCTTTACCGTGACGGATTCGGGCATCGGGGTCCCTGAAGGAAAAGAAGAGCTCATCTTCGAACGTTTCGAAAAACTGTCGCCCATGTCACAGGGCGCTGGCCTCGGGCTCAGCATCTGCCGCATGATAGCCGATCTCATGAAAGGCAAGATATACGTCGATACATCCTACGAAGGCTCCGGCGCACGCTTTGTATTCACTATTCCTTCCACGCCTTAAAGTATTTCTTCTTACCATTCATACCTATTCCTTACACTCAACACTTATGATCAAGAAACTGACAACAGCCATCTTGGCGCTTTTTTCCATCAGCGTCATGGCATCAGCTGAAGTAATCAACGTAAAACCGCCCAAGGGCGACGCCACACAAGTTCTCAACGCTGCTCTGCGCAAAGCCTCAAAAGCCAAAGGCCCTGTCGAAATCAGACTTGCGCCGGGCACCTACAACCTTTCCAAAGAGAAAAGCTTAGTGCGCTACTACAGAGTGAGCAACACGGCGTCGGAGACAGAACATAAGACCGCCAACAAACACATAGGGCTGCTTCTGAAAAATCTGAAGCACGTGACCATAAACGGCGACGGCAAGGCCACACTGCT
>JAGAOW010000182.1 GCA_017889945.1 Muribaculaceae bacterium | reverse complement strand
TTCTTGAAATATATGTGGGCGGGTGTGTCGAGGGCTTTTTCAAGGCCGCGGGCGCGCACCAATGGAGTAGGGCGCCATATTTTGTAGAGCTCTCTTACCGGTTCGGGAATTTCAATCCATGAATCGGTAAAGTTCATTTCCTGGTTTGCTGCCTCTTTCGAAAATAAGGGATAGAGGTCTTCTGCATTCAAAACTTGGCCGTTGGCCGGATTGAGCATCGGGAGCGGTTTGGTAGGCATCGATGGGATGATGTTAAACCATGCGCGCGGGATGTCTGTCTCCTGGAGAATGAATTTCTTTGACTCTGACATAATGTAAAGTTTTTTATAAGTTGTCGTTGCAAATGTATATAATTTTTTCTTATGTTGATACGCGTTTGCTGATTTAAAAGATGATTGTGCTTTTGCGTGATTTGCGTTTGTATGCTTTTGTCCCTGACAGCTTGATAAATGGAGATAAAATCGTAATTTTGCAAAACGATGAAAAAGAATAAAATCATAGTCGGCGTCTTGTCGCTTTTGCTCCTTGTCGCATTGGTCGCGGGAGCGATTGTATATCATAAAGTTTATCGCGCCTACGAGGGCGAAAAAGTCAGAATATATATTCCCGCCGGAGCTACTGCCGAGTCTGTGCGCGACAGCCTTGTGACGCATCTCGGCGACTATGGCGGCGATGTCTACTGGCTCTGGAACTTGCGCAAATCCTTGCCTGAGCGAGCCCATGGCTCGTATGTCGTCAATCCGGGCGACAATGTCCTCGATTTCAGCCGCCGTTTGCGCTATGGCAGTCAGTCGCCTGTGAGAGTGACCTTTAACAATATCCGCACACTCGATGCTCTTGCCCGCCGCGTGGCTGCGAAAATGGAGTGGGGCGACGATGCCTTTATCGCCGCATGCGACTCGCTTTTGCCCGCCAAGGGCTTTAAGAAATCTGAATTTCTGGCTGCATTTCTGCCTGATACATATGAGTTTTTCTGGACTACGCCAGCCTCGGAGGTTGTCAGGAAGCTTTCTGATATCCGCGACAACTTCTGGAATGATGAACGTCGGGCAAAGGCTTCGCGTCTGGGGCTTCGCCCTGTCGAAGTTGCTGTGCTGGCTTCAATCGTTGAAGAGGAGACTGCCAAAGCCGACGAGCGCGGCACAGTCGCCCGTCTCTACCTCAACCGTCTCGGCCGCGGAATGCTTCTTCAGGCCGACCCGACGGTAAAATTCGCCGTGGGCGATTTTTCGCTCCGACGCATTTTTTCCAAGCATCTTGCCGTCGACTCGCCCTACAACACATATAAATATCAGGGCTTGCCTCCCGGTCCGATCCGCATAGTCGAGCGGGCGACTATCGACGCGGTCCTCGACGCTCAGCCGCATCCATATATATATATGTGTGCCAAGGAAGATTTTTCGGGCTACCATAATTTTGCCGTCGATTATTCCCGCCACATGGAAAACGCCCGTCGCTACCAGCGCGAACTCAACCGCCGCAATATTCGGTAATCTGTCCGAAAATTTTGCCATGGTTTGACAAAAAGTTTATATTTTGGGTGGATATGCTTGCATGTTTAGCTGTTTTTGCTTTACTTTGCAGCATAGTGTTATAAAATCAAAATAGTTCGCTCAATTTATATCTCATTATGTCAATAAAGTGTATTCATCTTTTTGCTTTGTGTGCTTTGGCTGGTACTACTGCGGCCGATGCTTCTTCTATATTAAAAATTAAACCGTTAACCCCGCCGGCCGCAACTGCCGCGGCGGCTGCGTCTACAGTCGACGCCTATTATTACACTCCCGAGGGTGTCACTTTCTCCGGTCTGAATAAGGAAGGAACGTTTGACGGCGATTTTGCATATGCTCCGGCTAACAAATGGCTCAGCACGGCTGCCGAGGTCCGTCCGGAAGACGCTGAATTCCAATGGTCCTTCCCGTCGGCCATAAGTGAAAGCGGCAAAATCACGATGTCGACTTCAAGTTCACGCAACTTCCAGTTCAGAATGCGTTCGGCATGCACTGTGCCCGCGCCTGTGCTTACTGCTACTTCAGGTTGCTTGCAATCTCAGTACGCATTGGCGGCCGACGGTGTGAAATACGGCGAATATGGCACATGGCAAAATTTTGCCGTTAATTATCAGCCGAGCCGCACCACTCAGATCGGCCAGGCTAACGAACTTCTTGCCACTAACGATGACGACGCCCGAACATTGCTCAACTTCGCCATGGCCGGAGGCATTTTTACTGATATCACAGTCTACGGCTTTTCCGAGTCATTCTACAATTGCGGCAGCTTTTATCTTCAGGCTGTCAACGCCTTGCTTTATTCGGAGCAGACTTTGACGGCTTCTGATATCGCAATCAAAGTGTTCCGCCGCGAAAAGACCTCTGTGTTTTATGACGATGAAGTGGCGCATCTATCTGTCGCCGAGCTGACTCCGCTCTCCGACAACCGTTATTATGTCGAGTTCCGTTGCGATGGCGAAGCTCCTTTCATCCAGACCGCCGTGCAGGTCGTAATCCTTCCGGCTGAGGGTTCGGATGCCAAATTCTCGCCAATGCTTCCGCTTCAGAAACAATATCGCGCATCCAACATGGGCACCGCCTCGCTCTATGCCACATTTAAATTTATGGGCAAAAATGCTAAAGTTCAGTGCATGGACTTCTTCGGAACTGAAGTTTCAAACGAGGATAATACCACAGCCGGTTTCCTCAACCACTGGGCTATCGGCCTGAAAGGTTCTTACGAAAAGCCTGCCGGCATCAGTGATGTTCTTGTCGATGCTCCCGCTATGACCGACTCTGCGGTCTATTCGATAACAGGTGTTAAAGTCGGCACTGTCGATGACTTCGAGCGACTTTCCGCCGGTATTTATATCTGTGGCGGCAAGAAGCTTATAAAGCGCTAAATGATAATAATCCTTTAATTATAGTTTTATGAAGAAAATCTTTACTCTTTCACTGGTACTTGCTTCGGCAACTGCCCTGTTCGCCTCTAATCCTGTTGTTCCCGCGGGAGCTGTTGCAAAAAGTGTCTACGCAAAGCCCGAGGCAAGCGCCAAGGATGCTGCGGCTCAGGCTGCGGCCGAAGATGATTATGAAGTCTATTATCCCGCTCCCGCCGGTGTTTTCTATCTCGGCCTCGGCATGGACAATGATAACAATGCTGTTCCCGAAGCTGGGGTTGCGCCCAAGAACGTTAACATTACATTCCACACAGATGTAGACCTCGATTATAATGACTATGAATGGACATACACCAACCCCGAAGGACGCGAAGTTTCAGCCGAGAATCAAGATATAGTCATGAATGTGGCCGAGACCACGGTAGTCGAAGCTCCTTTCCTCTTCGCTCAGGGTTACAGTGGCCACGGCACATACACCATGGCGAGAGCAGGTATTGTTTTCGGTCAGGGCTATTATGATAAATTTTATGCCTCCAACCTCAATGTCGCCGAGATTTATTCCGAGTTTTTCAATGTTGCAGCTTTGGCTGTGAATTATGAGGAAGCAGGTAAAAATCTTGCTGATGAGTATCCCTTGAAAATATCCGATGTCAACATCAAAGGTTGGGGCGAACTCTATCGCTATGGTGGCGCTCTTTGCTCCTTCGATGCTATCCGCATGGCTCTTATCTTTACAGGAGCTGAAATCGAAGCCAATCAGGTCGAAGCCGACATCTATCAGGTCAGTGTCGAAAACGGCACTTACACTTTGGGCAGAAAACTCGCCACATATGTCAACACAGCTATCATGAAATACGACACATATCAGGGCAGCTACTGGTATTCAATCGAATTCGGACCTCAGGAAGGCACTACAGCTCCCATGATCGACAGCGACGTGATGGTTGTGTTCCGCCTCGCCGACGGTGTGACAACTATTGTTTCGCCTACAATGGCCGGCACACAGTCTAACCATGAGTCTGACCCCACAACAAGTTTCGTGATTGCTGATTACACTCGCACAGGCAATGAAATCAAATCGGGTTGCCTTCCCTATCAAGGCATGCTCGAAGGCCGTTACACAACCTACTGCAAACACTGGACCTCAAGTGCCAAGATCAACTATGATGTTGTTCCCGCAGGAGTCGACGAAATCATTGCTCAGCCCGAGAACACCGACAAAGCCGTTTACAACATGATGGGCGTTAAGGTTTCAGACAACGGTCTCGACGTCAACCTCCCCGCCGGCCTCTACATCACAGGCGGCAAAAAAATCCTTGTCAAATAATCTGACGAAAAGCATCTGTTAATACTATAACCTAATAGGCTGCGTCTATTGACGTGGCCTATTTTGTATTCTGCTGAAACACATAAAATAAAGTTCTGACTTTCCTGAATTTGGGCTCTGTCATATCGCAAAAAAATTGTAACTTTGCCTTACAAATTCATTTAGTATGGCAGCGGTTAATTATAAAAAATATTTGGGAATTGCTATTTGTTCTTTTTATGGAGCAGTAGCATTTGCTGGTATAGTTCAAATACTAACTAATAAGTTCGGATTATACAATCTTTCCATTTCTCGTGTTGTTTGGATTATTCAAGATTTGGTTTGTTGCTGTTCAATGATTTATATCGCATTTAACAAGGTAATTAAGGCTGCATTACCAGAACGAATTGGAGCCTCCATATTGGCCGCATTATTTATATCCTCTATGATAAATATATTGTTGTCGTTTGCAGAAATAAATATATTTTCCAGTCTCGGACAATATGCAAGTTTTATAATTACCATTATTGAAATGTGTGCAGCAGCTTTGCTATTTTATCATATTAAAGCATGGCTGCCAATAAGAATTTCTGCATTTGTTTTTTGGATACCAACTTTATGTTCGTCATTTTATCTCTCTAAATTAAAGATTGCATCGGAATTGGCTCAAATGAATTCTGACTGGTCTTTGGTTGAAAGTATTATTGATGATACTGTTTTATGCGACTACATTGCATTAGCTCTCGCAATTATTACAATAAATTTTACGGCTATTTGGATTGGTAGGAAACCCAAGGCACAGCATATACAATCTAATCCTATTGACATAATATGAAAAAAATCGTAGTTTTTTGTTGCGCGTTATTCCCAACTGTCAGCGCATTTGCTTATTATGACGGCTACGGCTATTCAAGCCGTAATGATGAAATGTCTGGTTTTGCCATCTTCACTTTAATAGTGATGATTGGTTATATTACCTTGTCAATTGTTATACTTGTTCGATGGTGGAAGATGACAACAAATGTTGAACAAATTCGTCGGCATATCACTCATGCAAATCCTAAACTGACATATCTTGTTGCAATAGGGGAGAAGGAGCAAGCAGAGAAAGCTGCACTTACTATGCTTGTAGATACTCTATATCCAATTTACACGTCCTTGTATAATTATTCAAAGGCGGAAGCAATGAATAAGGAAATACAAGCTCTTCTCCCTAAAATTCAAAAGCTAGGCTTGTCAGTTCCTGATTATGTTACTTCAGGAGAAAAATTCATTGATTACATCAATGGTTTAACTGATGGTAAAGTGCCTTATAAGGACGAAGCAAATCCCTACGCTCCTAATTGAGCAAAATCATAGGAATATTCTGCTTTATATTAAGTTTTTGGCGTCACGGACGTTTTTTGAACAAGGCGTTGACGTGGGTGGGGTCGGCGCCGTATTTGATGGCGAGGCGGGCGTCTTCGTGCGCGTCGTCGAGACGGAAGCGGTCGCGGTTGAGCCATGCGCGGTAGTAGTAGAGTTCGGGGTCGTGGCCAAAGCGTTTCAACCCTTCGGCAATCAGCGACGATGCCTCGCTGAGCTCTTCGAGCACAAGGTAGCAGCCGGCGAGGGTGGAGTAGTATTCCGGCGTCGGGTCGGCTTCGATGAGTTTGGTCAGATAGCCTACGGCCTGACGCTCGCGGCCGGTCATGGAGTAGAGTGTGCCAAGAGCAGCGAAGGTCCGTGTGCGTGTGGGCTGGATTTGTTCGAGCTTTTTGAAGTCGTTCTCCGCCATGGATTTATTCCCGCCATAGAGGGCCATCATCCCGCGAAAATATCGTGCGTCGGCGTTGACCGAATCAATTTCGATGACTCGGCAAAAGTCATTGTATGCTCCTTCGTTATCGTTGATTTTCAGTTTGATGCGGCCACGGTTGAGAATTGCAGCCGACATGTTGGGCGCTTGGTTTGTGACATCGTCGAGGGTGGCTATGGCAAGCGAATCGCGACCGAGACAGGAATAGACCATGCCGAGATTGGATTTGAGGATGAGATTGGCCGGATTGCCCGGCTCGATGCCTATGGCGTCGATAAGTCGGGCTGCGGCTTCTTCGTATTTTTCTTCTTCGATGGCTTTCTGAGCTTCTCCCATCAGGATGAAATAGGGGTCTTCTTCCGATTCCGGGTCAATGGCGACGGCAGTGTCGGCGCAGAAAAAAACGATTAGTGCGGATGCGATATATTTAAAAAATGATTTCATCAGGATAGAATAAGTTTTGATCGGTTCAACGCTTGAACGCGACAAAGTTAGAGGATTTAACCATAAGTTTGCGGCGAATCACTCACAAAAAATGTTTTGTTTTATGAAAAAATAAAACTAAATTTGTGCTCATGAACGAAATTGTCCGACATATAGAGTATCTGCTCGTATCCAACGACTGTGTGGTGATTCCCGGTCTTGGAGCGGTGTTGGCGCATACGGTAGCGGCCCGTTATGACGAGGAGCGCGGATGTATGATGCCGCCGTCGCGGACATTTACTTTTAATGCCGGTCTGAGTCAGAACGACGGAATGCTGATTTCGTCGGTGGCGCGTTCGAAGTCAGTCACTTATGAAGTTGCCCGCCATATTGTCGCGACAGAGGTCGACGATATGCTGCGCACGCTTTCTCAGACGGGAACTCTTTCGCTCGGCAAAGCCGGCAGGCTTAATGCCGGCCGTGACGGGTCGATGTCATTTGTTCCGTCGACGGCTTCATGCCTGAGCCCCGAATATATGGGATTGCCGGAATTGCATCTGCAGCCGGTAATCGACATAGTGCGTCAGCGCAATGCGGCCGACAGCCATCGTCAGCGCCGCTCGTTCGGCTATTATGCGTCGATGACCGCGCGAGTAGCGGCTTCATTGGTGGCGCTGATAGCATTAGGCTTTGTCCTGACGACTCCGATCACTGTCGACAACGCTCAGTATGCTTCGCTCGGCATCGAGAGCTTCAAGGCCGACAACAGCGCCGACCATAAGACCGAGAGCGCCTTGATGCGCCGTCCGGGCGAGTCGACCGCAGCGCTTGTGCTTGTCGTCGACCGGCATTCGGATGCATCCGAGGAAGCGGATACGGCCTCACATAATGCTTATATCCGTTCGAGACTAAAGGATAAATTATCAGCCGAAGTCAAAAAAACTGAATCCGTTGAACAGGCATGCGATGAAATCCGTTTTGACAATGACGACAAATATTGTCTTGTGATTGCATCACTGGCATCGGAAGCAGAGGCTGAAGAGTTTGTCGAAAAGTCAGGATATACACAATTAGGCATACTCTCAAAGGACGGACGATATCGCGTATATGCCGCTACCGGCTCAACAATCTCGCAAGCTCAGTCTGCGGCTAAAGCGTTATCCCAACGTTTTCCTGACGCTTGGGTGTGCCGCAAATGATTAAGCGATAATGGAAAATTTACACCAACTAATGTTACAGCGCCACAGCATCAGGCGCTATAAGGATCAGCCGGTATCGGCCGACGATGTCAAAACCATCCTTGAGGCGGCTTTGCTCGCCCCGTCGTCGAAAAGCGCACGCCCCTGGCAGTTTGTTGTTGTCGAGGATAAGGATATGCTCACACGGCTTGCCGACTGCAAGCAGTTTGGAACAAAACCTGTTTCGACTGCGGCGTTTGCGGTTGTCGTTACTGTCGACCCGGCGAAAAGCGATGTTTATGTTGAAGACGCGACTGTCGCTGCAATATTCATGCACCTTCAGGCAGCCGATCTCGGTCTGGGCTCATGCTGGATTCAGGTCAGAGGACGCTTTGCGGCCGATGGCGAATCGTCGGAGACCGTCGTGCGCGAGTTGCTTGATATCCCCGAGGAAATGGCAGTGGAGTGCATTGTGACATTCGGATATATCGACGAACAGCGTCGTCCGGTCGACCCGGAAAAACTCCTCTGGGAAAAAGTTCATATCGGCCGTTGGTAATCAGCTTGTGAAACGTCGGGTTGTTATAATCGGTTCGGGCAATGTGGCGACCCATCTTGCAAAGGGTTTGCAGGAAGGCGGGTGTAAGGTTGTCCAGGTGCTGAGCCGCGACATATCACATGCTCACAGACTTGCCGATACGCTTGTCGCTTGCGAAGCAATCGACTCTCCCGCGCAGCTTGACCGCACTGCGGATTTATATCTGATTGCGGTGTCTGACGCGTCGGTTGCTGAAATCGCCGGCTCTATGCCGCAAGTCGAGGGCATAGTGGCCCACACTTCGGGCAGTGTGCCCTTGCAGGCGCTTCAGGCGGCGTCGCTGCGGACTGCCGTTCTCTATCCGCTTCAGACTTTCACGCGCGAGGCGAGGGTAGAGCTTGGCAAAGTGCCTTTCTTTACCGAGGCTTCCGACGAATCGACCTTGTCGGAAATCGATGAGTTCGCCCGGCTGATGTCGCCAAATGTCTACCATGCCGATTCCTCTCAGCGGAAAACTCTGCATATTGCCGGAGTGCTGTCGTGCAATTTCGTCAATTACCTTTGGGATTGCACCTCGGAGGTGCTGAAGCGTGACGGCTACGACTTTAAAGTTGTAGAACCGCTTATTCGCGCCACGCTCGACAAGGTTCTGACTCTCGGTCCGCATGCTTCGCAGACCGGGCCGGCAATGCGTTGCGACGCAGCAGTGATGCGCGAACATATGTCGCGTCTCGACCCTCAGACGGCCGAGCTGTATGAGGCTCTGACGTGCGCCATACTGCAAGCGCATCAACTCGAATGCGATTTTCCCTGACCTTCTATTATTCCCGCAATAAAATTGCAATTAATTACCAGCGTGTCACATTATGAGTAAAATCGATTATGATCTGAGTCAGATAAGAGGTATTGTCTTTGACATAGACGGTGTTCTGTCGCCGTCGACAGTGCCGATGGGCGCCGATGGCGCGCCTATGCGTATGGTCAATGTCAAGGACGGTTATTCAATCCAGCTTGCGGTCAAGAAGGGTGTCAAAATCGCTATCATCTCGGGAGCGGCCGACGAAGCTCTGCGCCGACGCTATAATGCGTTGGGCGTCACGGATATTTACCTGAAGGCCGCCGACAAGATGCCCTGTCTTCTCGATTGGCTCGAACGCAACGGTCTCAAGCCTGACGAGGTAGCATATATGGGAGACGATATTCCTGATCTGTGTGTGATGCAGGCGGTCGGTCTGCCATGTGCTCCGCGCGATGCCGACCCGGAAGTTAAAGCAGTAGCGCGTTTCATCACTCAGTCAGACGGCGGCTACGGTTCGGGCCGCGAACTTGTCGAGGAAGTTTTGCGCGCGCAGGGGTTGTGGATGTCTCACGCTGACGCATTCGGTTGGTAAACTCTGAAGAATATGAAAATACTTCTTGCTTCGAATTCTCCGCGGCGACGCGAGTTGCTCGGCCTGCTCGATGTGGATTTTACGATAATCGAACCACGCGAAATTGACGAAATATATCCCGACGAATTGCCTGCTCATGAGGTCGCGCCTTATCTGTCGGCTCTGAAAGCATCGGCATACACGGGAGTGCCGAAGGACGACGAAGTCGTTCTGACGGCTGACACGGTTGTGATTTGTGGAGGTGCAATTCTCGGCAAACCACATGACCGCGCCGCTGCAATCGAAATGCTGAAAATGCTTTCAGGCCGAACACATCATGTCGTGACGGGAGTGACGCTGATGTCAGCTGACCGTCAAATGACTTTTTCAGAGACAACTTCTGTCGAATTCGGCAAACTTAGCGATGAGGAAATTGTCAGGTATGTAGACACTTACAAACCTTTTGACAAAGCCGGTGCATACGGCATCCAGGAATGGATAGGCTGCATCGGAATAAAAGGAATACACGGCTGCTTCTACAACGTCATGGGTCTCCCGCTCCACAAACTCTACCAATCACTCTCAGAATTCAACAGCCCGAAATAAAACCGACAAAAAGTCGGCCGAAGGTTCGGCAGCAAAAGTATCACAGCTAAAAGTCGCATACAGCGAGGGGGTCGGATGACCGGGCCGAAGGTTCGGCGGCAAAAGCATCAGAGCTAAAAGTCGCATAGAGCGAGGGGGCTCAGAATGTATAGGTACAAAAAATTCAAGGTTCTAATTTTTTAGTGTGAAGTTCGCACGGGCAATTAATGTGTGGTTGCTGTTGCAAGTTTTTTCGACAGATAATGATTGACTGACTACTTTTTTATCCGCCCGAAAAAGTTCCTCCCAAACTTTTTCTTTTTCTGTCAAACCTATTCCACTTAAAGAATAGTCAATCTATCATATAATCGAAATCATTCGCGTCGGCAATCCCCGTCCCTCTCTCTACGGATTGCATTGCGCTGTGTGATTTTCACGATGCAAAGATAATGCATAAAATTATATATTGCAAATATTTTAGAATAAAAATTATTAGAAAATGATTTTTAGCGAATGAATAGGGTGTATATACATTATTATATATGTGAAAAATATAAGGTTAATCATGCATTGATATGAAAAAAGCCCGGCGGGAGGCCGGGCTTTGTATTGGGGGTGGGAAGGAAGGGGGTTAGTCTTCGTTCCAGGAGCAGCTGACGAATTGGAAGGTGCCGGGAGCAGTGACGAGGTAACGGATCACTTCGTCGTGGCTTGAGCCGTTGTACATGACGAAGGAGATTTCGTAGTACTGGTCGAAGCCGTTGCCGGGCTGTGCGTCGGGATAGTTCTTGGCGAGAACGGCGGGCATGACTCTGAGTTCGAAGTTCTCTTTAACCTGTGCGACAATGGCTTCGTCGGACATGTTGCCGTAGACTGTCGGTACCTGTTTCTTGGCACTGGCGGGTCGGAGGTCAACGTTGCACTGGTAGGCAGAAGCGCCGCAATAGTAGTCGTTGTTGCCGTAGCTGGTTACATAGCCGACACCTGATGTGATGCTTTCGGAACCGAATTCGGGAACGTCGATGTGTTCGTAGACCCAGTCAACGCAGTCTTGCCAGAAGGGAGCTGAAGTAGCGCCTTTGCCTGCGGGCAGGTCGATGTAGATGGTGGGATCGTAGATCCAGTTGGACCATCCGTTGCCTTTGCCTACGCGGACAAACTGCATGATGTTGGTGTTGATTGTGGTAAGTGTCCATTCTGTGCCTGTGTAGTTGGCGCGAGAGCAGAAGTTACGGATGATGTTGTCTCCGTCTTTGAGGTTGTAGACGAGATAGTAGGTGGCGTCTTCCTGAGCGTAGGGGAACTTGGTAGCCAGATAAACGGGCAGGAATGTAGCGGCCTGTGCTGCGGTAAGGTTGGAGCTTACGCCCATCTGTTTGTAGTCGGAGCTGTTGATGACGAAGACGTCGGAGCAGAGCGACCAAGCGCCGTTGGCAACTTTGTAGACTGCTTTTTCTTCGGTAGAAGCGATGGCCTGACCGGCGCGCGATGCGACTCTGAAAGCGGGAGCGAAGGCGGGTTTCTGACCGTTGACTTCTGTAACGAGGAAGGTTACATATGCTTTGCCTGAGCAACCGATGATGTAACCGCGAACGTCGACGGGGTTGCCGAAGTTGAGGATGCTTTCGACGGCTGAGGGAACTTGGTAACCGCTACCTTCGGCTTTTGATTTGTCAGCACCGGGAACTGTGAAGTTGATGTAGTTGCCGCTTTTGACAAATGTAGCGCCTTTGATTTCGGCATAAACGGGAGCTGCACCATTGCCGTTGTCGGCTAAGGTCTTGTCGGCTTTGAGGGCCTGACGGTCGGCAGAGAACTGTTCGAATGTCGGTCCGTCGACGGCAAGTGGAGCGGGATAGGTGTATTCGGTTGTGCCTGCGAGTTCGTCGGATGTGATTGTTCCAATCTGCAAGCAACCGCCGAAAGCACCACCTGTGCCTTTGACTGTGCGCTGCTGACCGATGGCGCATGTCGTGAGGTCGAAGCTGCTGCCATAGTAGACGAGTGTTGAGCCTGAAAGGTCGGAAAGGATGTAGCCTTGTTTGCAGATGCCTGTCACGATGCCTGAGGCTTCGATGGGCTGATTGATAGTGAGGCCGGAGATAGTACTCGACATTTCGAACGAAGGACCGGGATCGGGTGTCGAAGAGCCACCGAATACGGGATCTTGTGCGGCTACATTATATGTAACGACAGCAAATTGGTCGTCGGTGCCGAGTTGGTCGGCAAGGATGTCGGGAATGAATTTCGAAGCGGGTTTCGAGGGTGTGAAGGCTTCGACGAAGTCTGTCTCGCTGTCCCATACGGTCTGATAGTCGGCTTCGCTGACTGTGAGAGTAGCAGCGGACTGAATGCCTGTGAGTTCGGCCGGCAGAGCGTCGGAAGTGGGGTAGCTCAGTTTGAGAGTTGATTTTTCGGAGAGGGTGCTGACGATGCTACCCTTAACGCCGGAAAGTGAGTCGAGCCAAGCGGGCGCATATGCTTCGGGAGTGATTTGAGCAGTGAAGAAGCCGTTTTCGCCGACAGCTTTGAGGAGGGCAGCTTCGCCGCGTTCGTTGGCGAGCTTTTTGTTGGCCGGCATGTTGGCAATCTTTTTGATGTCGGCTGTGGTCAGTGAGTAGCTGACAATCTCGGTCTTGTTGATTGTCGGCTTTTCAAAGCCGTCGAGGTATTCGTCGTTCCACGAATTTTCGTCGCAAGAGCAGAGGGCTGTGGCGAGCGCAGCACCGAACATCAGGCTTTTAGTTGCGATATGTTTCATAATGATTATAGTCGCTATTGGTTAGAAATTTATTCTCAGGCGGAGTGAATAAGTTCTGCCGAAAGAGTAGAATACGCGGAATACGTTGTCCCATTCGCCTTTCTGGGTCGACTTGTTCCAGGCATCGACGATGTAGTTGTAGTTGAACAGGTTGTAAACGTTGCCGAATAGGGTAGCGTTGACGCCTCCGATTTTGAAACGGTAGCTTGCGTTGAGGTCGAGTTGCTGTCCCCAAGGAATTTCCCAGGGGTCGGCTACTTTGATAGTGCCGCCTGATTCGAGGTCGCTGCCGCTGATCTGATAGTCAGAGTAGTTGCGTGCGTTGAATACCCAGTCGCCGCCGATGCGGAAGCCTTTGAAGGGGATGAAGTCGGCAGAAATCGACCCTGTGGTCTGAGCAGAACCACCGACTTTGATGCCTTTTTGGTCGATAGTGGCGTGGAGGTGGTCGGGAGCGAGGATGCCTGATGCGAGGTCGCCGTTGGTGTTTTTAAGAGGCTGACCGAGCTGATTCCAGAAGTAGCCGCTGGCGTTTGAGTCCCAAATCCAGTCGCCGTAGGAAATCATGGCCTGGATGTTGAGCCAGTTGACGGGAACCCAGCTTGCGTTAAGTTCGATGCCCATGTGGCGAGCGTCGACGCCATTCATGTTCATGAAGTAACGGTCGCCTTCGTGTTCGCCGCGTGTGACTGTTCCGCCACGAGTAGTTGTCTTATCCATCCACTTTGTGTAGTAAGCATTGGCCGTCAAAGCGAATTCGGGGGTGTTGAAGCCGTAGCCGAGTTCGAATGAGTATACTTTTTCGTTGATGGGTTTGTCGTTAAGGACGTTTGAAGTGGCTGAGTTTACAAATACGCCTCCGCTGAAGAACGGAGCACGGCTGATGAAGCCGGCGTTGAAGAAGACGTTGTTTTTGCTGTCGATGTTGTAGTTGGCACCGCCTTTGATCGTACCGCCGATGAAGTTGCGGGTCTGCGATTTTTCGTGGGCCTTGTCGTAATAGAAGAAGCCGCGACGCCAATATGTGTTGTTGTTGAGAGCTCCTGAAAGGATGATGTTGAGGCTTTTGTCGAGCATGGTGTATTCGGCCTGTCCGTAGACGCCTTCCTGAACGATGTAGCTGTTGAAGTTGCGGTAGACGACATCGCCGACACCGAGTTTCTCGTAAGCCCAAGCGGGGTTGAGGGCGTTGCTGTTGAGCTCGGGGCTGACATTTTTACGGCTTGAATAGTCGATGAAGTATTCGCCGTCGTAGAGGTCGGTAATGATGTTTTTGTGCTGGCCAATGTAGTAGCGCATGTCGAGACCGGCAGTAAGAGAGAGACGGTTGCCGTTGATATAGTTGATGTCGTTTTTATAAGAAGAAACGAGACCGAACCATTTGTGGGAGTTCATCGATTTCGACATGACGAGTTCAGAACCTGTGGTGCTTGCGGCGTTGAGGTTCTGGATTGCAGCATAGTCGAATGTGCCGTCGGCTGCGCGGAATTTGGTGCTGAGTTTGCCGTCGGTAGCGCCGTACCAGTCGGAGTAAGTGTATGAGCCGAGTCCGCTGCCTTGTCCCGAGTTTCCACCGCCTGAAGCGATCGATGCGTAGATAGTGGTCGACATCGATGAGTGGTCGTTGATTTTCCAGCTGTGGGCGAGAGAAATCTGGGGTTTGTGATAGAAGTTCTTTGAGGAGTTGCGCCACTGACCGTATTTGTCGTAACCGAATGTGGGGTTGAAACGATACATGCTGACGTCGTTGTTCATGTAGTTCTTAACGTCCTGATAGCCCATGATCGACAGACCGTTCTGGCTGCTGCGCTGATAGTGGACCTGAGGAGCGCCGAAGGCGGTCAGTGACAACTGGTGGTTGTCGTTGATCTGCCAAGAGAGGTTGGCGAAGTAGTTGTAGCCATCGTAGGAAGTGCCCTGAATGTAGCCGTCGCCCCACTTGCGCGAACCGAGGACGGTGAGAGCCCAGCCATTTTTCATCAGGCCTGTAGAAACTTTCATGCCGATGTTGTTTGTGCCGTCGTTGCCTAAGCCGTACCAAACGCTACCGCCTTTGATGGCGTCGGTTGAGCGGGTTGTAATGTTGATCGTACCGCCGATGGAGGGTGTAGAGACGATGGTTGCGCCGAGGCCGCGCTGAGTCTGAATGCTTGATGCGACTTCGGAAAGGCCGGCCCAGTTGCTCCAGTAAACGCCGCCCCATTCCATGTCGTTGATGGGCACACCGTTGATCATGATAGCGACATTGGCCGATTTGAAGCCACGCATGTTGGTTTTTGCATCGCCGAAGCCGCCACCGTCGCGAGTTGTCCAGATGCCGGGAGTGGTCTTGAGGATTTCGGGGAGTTCCTGATTGCCGAGTTTGGTCTCAATCATAGCGGCTGTCACGTTGGAAGCGGCAACCGGTGTAACACGGGTGCGAGCTACGGATTGAGTGACGACAACGTCCTGAAGCACTTTCTTTTCGGGCGTGAGTTTGATTTCGCCGAGGCGTTCGGCAGCATCAATAAGCAGAGGCTGGTAGCCAATGGACTTGATGCTGATTTTCTTGCCAGCCGGCACTGAGATGGTAAAACGACCGTCCACATCGGTAGTCGTACCAGTGGCTTGGCCTTCAGGTATGACAATAGCACCGATTAATGGCTCGTTTTGTTCATCGACAACCTGACCGGTGCATTTGATGTCGGCTGCGAAAGCAACATTAGCAAAGGCAGCAATCAAAAGAATTCCGGTCAAGAGAAAAAGTCTCTTAAACATAGCGTTGATTGTTTGAGTGATAATTAATTGATTTAAAGTGTTTTTTTGATGAATGTTCAGTATATGTGGTAGTTGAGCCTGTTCTGTTAGTTAGCAAAATATTGACTTTTCACAAAGTTAAACATATTTTTTGATTTAATCTAATGTAAAGGAGGATTTATGTGCTGATAAAGACGAAAAGTTACCAACACTGTTCAGCAGGCAGTGTCGTCGAGCCGGCAAAGGCCTGAAAAAACGTATGTTGCAGGGCCTGTCATAAGAATATTGCCGTCGGCGTCGGCGTCGATTGATAGAGTGCCGCCGGCGAGTTGGACTTCGATGGGCCACCGGCATCGCGCGGAAGCAACGGCAGCCGCGGTAGAGGCGCATGCTCCTGTGCCGCATGCAAGTGTCTGCCCTGCACCACGTTCCCATGTGAGCTGACGGAAGCGATGAGGCGAGGCGATTTCGACAAATTCAATGTTGGCGCGGTCGGCCCAATAGGGATGGTTTTCAAGTTCGGGCCCGATAAGCTGAACGTCGATGTGGCTCAGGTCGTTGACGAAAATCACACCGTGGGGGTTGCCCGTGGAGACGGGTATGACGTTGAATTTGCCGTAGGGTGTGGTCAGAGTGCGGCTGATTTCGCCCTGCTCGAATTCGGCTTTGCCCATATTGACAGTAGCATGGCTCACTATGCCGTCGTCGGCGATGACGAGATTGAGCCTCTTGATGCCTACGGCGGTTTCGATGTCCGGCAGCAGGGAGGGGATGATGTGGTTGTCGAATATGTATTTGCCTACACATCTGATGCCGTTGCCGCACATTTGGGCTTCGCTTCCGTCGGAGTTGAAAATTCTCATTCTGACGTCGGCGATGTCGGAGGGGAGTATGGCAATCAGGCCGTCGGCGCCGATGGCGAAGTGGCGGTCGCACAGCATTGTTGCCAAGGCTGAAAAATTGAGGCGATCGTAAGGATTGTTGATGCAATCGACAATGATAAAATCATTGCCAAGACCGTGCATCTTGTGAAAGGCGAGTTGCATTTCAGATGGATTTGACTGCTGCGGCGATGCGGTCGAGGGCTTCTTTGAGCACTGAGCGCGGAACGCCGATGTTGAGCCGGACGAATTCAGAGCCTTCGTTGCCGAAAGTGATTCCGTCGCTGACGGCTATCTGTGCGTTGTTGATCAGCAGGTCGGCGAGGCGGTCGTGGCCGAGTCTAAGTTTGTGGAAGCCAATCCACAGACCGAAGCCTGCTTTGGGGTAGACAGTGGTCAGCGCGGGGATGTTGTCGGCGATGTAACGAGTGGCGAAGTCGGCGTTTTGCGCCAGATATGCGAGGACGCTGTCGAGCCATGGCGCACAATTGTTGTAGGCGGCGATGGTGGCATAAATCGCACCGATGGTCGGGGTATCGAATTCGCTTGCTTTGAGCCAGTTGAAGAAACCGTCGCGGAGCTTTGGCGATACGACGGCTGTCCATGCAGTGGCAATGCCGGGTATGTTGAATGTCTTTGACGGCGCACCGAGAGTGATTGTTATTTCGGCTGCTTTGTCGGAAATCGAAGCTGTCGGGATGTGGCTGTGACGGTCGAAGACCATGTCGCCATAGATTTCGTCGGACAGGAGGAGGATGCCGTTGTCATAGCATATGTCGACGACTTGTTGGAGAGTGGCGCGGTCCCATTGGATGCCGATGGGGTTATGGGGGTTGCAGACAATCATCATGGCCGGTTTTTCTTCGGCAATGATTTTGCGCAGCCCTTCGAAGTCCATTGAGTAGGATTTGCCGTCGAATCGAAGCGGATTGTTGATGACGCGTCGGCCGTTGCCTTCGATGACTGATTTGAACGAATGGTAGACGGGCGGCTGAATGACAATTTTGTCGCCGGGGCGGGTAAAGTAGTTGAAACACAGTCCAAGGCCTTTTTTTACGCCGGGAACGAAGTCGATAGACTGGCGGCTGATGGTCCAGTTGTGGCGGCGGTCAAGCCAGTTGACGATGCTGTTCCAAAAAGCGTCGGGGGCAGTGGTATAGCCGAGAATCGATTTTTTCAGGCAGTCCTGAAGCGCATATATGATGGGCTTCGGCGTGGCGAAGTCCATGTCGGCAATCCAAAGGGGTAGCAGGTCGGAGCGTCCGAACTTCTCGTCGAGTTCGGCATATTTAGTGGCGTCAGTTCCGCGTCGGTCAATCACGCGGTCGAAGTCAAATTCAGTGTCCATTTATTATTTGAAAACAATTGACGCGAAGTTCGTAAAAAAAAATGGCATATGCAATATTGCGAAGCGCCAAAAAGGGTCAAAAAAGAGCATGAAAAAACCTGCCCAGAGCATAATTGCTCCCCGGGGCAGGTTTGCAAGCTGAGATTCGGGTAATATGTTGCTTTTAAAACAACGGTTTACTTAGCCTGATGCTCGTAGCGGAGTGTCATCGAGGGTTGATCGCATACTTCTGTCGGGCCGAAGTACTGGATCGGGCCGGGATAGACGTAGCATGTGTTGATGGCCCATTCGTCGCGCTGAGAAGCGAATTTGAGGAAGGGCGCACCGTCGAGACGCACGAGAGCTTTCTGGATGACAGGCTTGAGTTCGCCGTTGCGGCGCTCCATGTTCATCATCATTGTGATAGGAATACCGCCTGCGATCCACTGTACGGCAGGTTTGACGAGGTTGCGGACCGAAGACATGTAGCCAGTGACGCCTGCGTTGATGAGGCAAGCGGCGTTGTAGCCGAGTGCATAGCAGTAGTCAGCGTCGAAGTTGGAGGGGTCGGCGCAACGGCCTTCGTAGCCGAAGAAGTGATGCTGGGGAGCGAATTTTCCGACATATTTGCCTTCGATTTTCATAGTCTCGAGGCGTTTGCCGACCATTTCGCTGAGAAGTTTTTCGGTTTCGATGAGCGATACCTGAACGTTTCCGTGCGGGTCACGGTCGAGTGTGAGCTGACGAGCGACACCTTCGGGGAGTGAGCCGTAGGTCTCGGCGTTGGCGGCCGAAAGATGTTCGAGAACGAAGCGACGCTGAGCGGCGTGGTCGAGGGTGGCGAATGTCTCTGCGTTGGCAGCGAGGAGGTCGTTGAGCTCGGCGATGAGCGATTTGACAGCAGGGATGAATTCGATGAGGCCTTCGGGGATGAGGACTGTGCCGAAGTTGTTGCCTTCTGCAGCGCGGCGGGCGACTGTGTCAGCGATGTTGTTGACAACGTCCTGAAGGGTCATGTTCTTGGCTTCGACTTCTTCGGAGATGATGCAGATGTTGGGCTGAGTCTGAAGACCGCATTCGAGTGCGATATGGCTTGCCGAACGGCCCATCAGTTTGATGAAGTGCCAGTATTTTTTAGCTGAGTTGCAGTCGCGCTGGATGTTGCCGATAACTTCAGAGTAGACTTTTGTAGCGGTGTCGAAACCGAACGAAGTCTCGATCATGTCGTTCTTGAGGTCGCCGTCGATTGTCTTGGGGCAGCCGATGACCTGAACGCCGGCGTTGATGCTCTTGTAGTATTCGGCGAGGATAGCGGCGTTGGTGTTGGAGTCGTCGCCGCCAATGATTACGAGGGCTTTGATGTTGAGTTCGCGAAGGATTTCGAGACCTTTGTCAAACTGCTCTTTTTTCTCGAGTTTCGTACGGCCCGAACCGATGATGTCGAAACCGCCAGTGTTGCGGTATTCGTCGATAATCGGAGCTGTGAGCTCGATATATTTGTGGT
>JAGAOW010000011.1 GCA_017889945.1 Muribaculaceae bacterium | reverse complement strand
CATGCTCCGGTTTTTACGCCTGTAGGCCCCGAACTCAGGACGCAATTAGCTGATAATCAATCCTGCCTTCCTGCTCTAAAATGCAGATCTTGGCACTGTTTTATGACTCCCATGCTGTCCCAGCATGCTCCGGTCTCTCCATCCCAATCGTCTAAATCTTCTTACACATAGCGAATATGTTGTTTTACACCTTGATAAATTAGATGTTGAAAATTATATTTGAAAATATTTGCGTATAAATAATTTTTATCTTAACTTTGCATTGTTGAAACTCATTTAGAGTAGAACTAAAGCCAAATTTGATTTTAGACCGACTCATCTTGATTGAGAACAAAAGGCAATATTATGAAAGTAGGGTGCTTTCGAGGCGGGATTGCCGATTGTTCGATGCAGATTAAGCCTTGTCATGAAATCCATTTGCCGGCTTGTCCGTGCCACTTTATAAATTTTACATCGGCCCGGCAGCACTTTTAGCACCTCTCTCAATTGCCTTTCATCAAAACTTTATCATTACTAATCCTTCTAATTTAATCTAATCTTACTATGTACCAAATCTCAAATCCAATCCAATTTTATCCATCCCGACCCCCTCGCTCTACGCGACTTTTCGGCTTATCATCGACAACAAAGCATTTACAGCAGAACCTCTCTCTTGGCTATCCCCCTCGCTCCATGCGACTTTCGCGCCTTAACTTTAGATGCCGAACCTTCTGCCGACTTTCGCCGTCCAATCCGTCCGACTCGTATGACCCCCTCGCTGGGTGCGACATAAAAAAAATCGCTCACAAGCGAAAAACCTGTAAGCGATTGACTTTTGATTGTCGGGGTGACTAGACTCGAACTAGCGACCTCACGCCCCCCAGACGCGTACTCTAACCAACTGAGCTACACCCCGATTTCTGAAAAGCGTTGCAAAGGTAATCACTTTTTCACAAACATGCAAGCAAAACGGATATTTTTTTGCGATTTTCTTATAAAGAAAGTCGAAAATCTTTCGTCACGCACCATTGCCGGCACATCAGCAGTGCAAATAATGCATAAAAGTGTTCGATTTGTGCAATTTTCAGCGGTCGTCATTTGTTAAAATGATAAACTATTCGGATATTTGCAAAAATTAAAATCAGTGCAGACATGAAACCATTACGAACTTTCGAAGACATGCTTGAGCTGTTCAGAGCCAAAGCAACAAGCAAGCGTGTCGTAATAATAAGTCCTAACGACGAACATACGGAGTTTGTCGTAAAACGTTGCGCTGACGAAGAGCTGATTAATCTGACCTTGGTTTTCGACGGCGGAGAGAGCGACGAGTTGAAGCAATTCTGCCGCAACAGCAAAAACGGCAAAATCACGACTTTGAGCTGTGCCGACACCGCTGCTGCCGCCGCGATGGGTGTGAAAATTGTCCACGACGGCGAAGCCGATGTCCTGATGAAAGGCTCGCTGAGCACCGATGTTCTGCTCCACGCCGTCATTGACAAAGAGGGCGGAAACGGTCTCATCGAAAAAGGCAAAACAATGAGCCATATAGCTGTGACAGAGTCAAAGGTTTATGACAAGCTGCTCATGGTTTCCGACGTGGCCGTCATACCCAACCCTACTCTGGAGCAGTACGACTCGATGATTCGCTACGACTGTGACGTATGCCGCAGTCTCGGAATCAGCAGTCCGAAAATCGCGCTCATACATTTTAGCGAGAAATCCAATCCTCGCTTTCCCATCTGTCAGATATATGACGAACTGAAACAACGCGCCGCCGCTAACGCATACGGCGACATGTCGCTCGACGGCCCTATGGACGTCAAAAGTGCTTGCGACAAAGAAAGCGCGCAGATCAAGCACATATCATCGCCGGTCACTGGCAACGCCGACGTCGTCATCATGCCCGACCTCGAAGCCGGCAACACATTTTATAAAACAATTTCATTTTTCGGCAAAGCCCGTATGGCAGGTTTAGTAACCGGCACATGCGCGCCGGTAGTCGTAGCGTCAAGAGCCGACTCAGCCGAATCTAAATTTTTCAGCCTAATTCTTGCCTGCATTGCGGCCAATAAATAACCGAGACATAATGAGAATATTCATAATCAACCCCGGCTCAACATCGACCAAATTCGCTTTATACAACGACGAAACAATGCTTTGGAAAGGCTGCGTGCAGCATCCCGTCGAAGATTTGGTAAAGTTCGCCCATGTAAACGATCAGTTGCAATATCGCATCGACGCCATGCACAAAACAATAGCCGATAACGACATCGAGCCTCACTTCGACGCAGTGATAGCCCGCGGAGGGCTGCTGAAGCCCACGCCGAGCGGAGTGTATGCCGTCGACGAAACTCTCCGTCAAGGTCTGATTAACGCCGAAATGGAACACGCATGCAATCTCGGTGGCCTTATGGCCGACGAGCTCGCCAAGAGTATAGGCTGCCCGGCGTTTATAGCCGACCCCGAAGTTGTTGACGAACGAATTCCAGAAGCGCGCTTGTCAGGGCTTCCGATGATGGACCGCAAATCGGTCTTTCACGCCCTCAACAGCAAAGCTGTAGCCCGACGTTATGCCCGTCTGAACGGATTGAAATACGAAGAACTCGACCTTATAATCGTCCATCTCGGCGGAGGCATTTCTATCGGCGCGCACCGTCACGGACAAGTCATCGACGTCAACAACGCTCTCGACGGAGACGGACCGTTCAGCCCCGAACGCGCAGGCACACTGCCGGCCGGAAGTCTTGTCGACCTCTGCTTCAGCGGCAAATATACCAAACGCGAAATCCAGAAACTGCTCAACGGCAAAGGCGGCCTGACCGCCCATCTCGGGACAAACGATGTAGCTGTAGTCGCCGAGCGCGCTGAAGCAGGCGAAGAACCTTACAAAACCGTGCTCGACTCTATGCTCTACAACGTCGCATGTCAGGTAGGCGCTCGCGCCGTGTCGCTCAAGGGCCATGTCGACGCCATCATTCTGACAGGAGGCATCGCACACAACAGCTATTGCGTCGACAAACTCAAAGAGTGGATCGGATGGATTGCACCCATATCTATCCGCGCCGGCGAAGACGAACTCGGAGCGTTGTCATTCAACGCCCGCTCGGCCATGAACGGAGATTTCGAGATCAAACACTACCGCCCCAAATAAGAGCGTTCGCCCTTTATTTCTACTTTATTAACCCGAGAGTATGCTTTAATCCGGCCTCTTGGGCATATTTCACATTGTTTAATCAGATGCATATGAATTTTTTTCGTAATTTTGGGGGAGTCAATAAACTGCAACAAAATGCGAAAGATATTCATATATTTTTTACTTTCATGTTTCACGACATTGAGTCTGTCGGCAGCGCCGATTGACGAAGCAAAAAAACTGTATCGTTCGGGCAATTATGAGGCGGCGATAGAGATGTTGCGCCCCTTGCAGAAAAAATCGCCCCGCGACGGCACGGTCAACTACTATCTCGGCGCAGCCTTGGCCGCAACTGGCAAAACCGACGAAGCAATAGCCCCGCTGAAAGCTGCCAAGAAAAAAAACGTAGCCGACGCTTCGCGTATATTAGCTGAAATAGCTTACAATAAATATGACGTCGACGCCGCCGACGAGTACACCGACAGCTGGGAGACACTGCTGAGCAAAAACAAAAAAGCCGATCTCACTCCGGTCGAAAGCTTCAGAAGCAAACTTGTCACGATGCGCAACATGCTCGAGCGAGTCGAGCGTATTGAAATCATAGACTCAATCAATGTCGACTCTGTCGACTTCTTCACTCACTACCGTCTCTCGCCCGAAGCCGGCCGGCTGCTCACTCCCGAAGACGCCGACATCAACGCGCGCACTGTGGTCTATCTGCCCCAGAACAATCGCGAAATGATCTGGGCCGAATGCGACACAACGGGCACATCGCGCCTTGTGTCCGCCTCTATCCTCGACGACGGCACAATCGACCGTCCCTCGCCCTTGGCCGGAGAGTTCAACGGCAACGGCGATGCCGACTTCCCCTTCCAGATGCCCGACGGCATCACGCTCTACTTTGCAGCCACCGGCGAAAACTCGCTCGGCGGATATGACATATTCATGACCCGCCGCTCCGACGACGGTTATCTCCAGGCCCAGAATGTCGGCATGCCCTACAACTCGCTTGCCAACGACTATATGCTCGCCATAGACGAAACCACCGGCGCCGGATGGTTTGCGAGCGACCGCAACAACATCCCCGGCAAAGTCACTATCTACACCTTCATTCCCTCGCAGACCCGCGTCAACTACGACGCCGACGACCCTGCCCTTGCCGACAGGGCGAGGATAACATCTATAGCCGACACCCAAACCGACAATGCCGACTATGAGACCATCCGCCGCCACATAGCTTCAATCGAAGAAGGAGGCTCGGGCAAACAGCGGATTGTGCGAAAATTCGTCTTATCGCTCGGCAACGGCCGCGTCTATACCTCGCTCGACGACTTTACAGACATTCAGGCAAAAAAAGAGATGGCAAAGCTGCTTAAATCAGAAGCCGAAACCAAAAAACTCGAACAGCGCCTCGCAGAACTGCGATACCGTTACAGCCGCGGCGACAAATCGGTCGGCGAAGAAATCCTCGACCTCGAAGCCTCGGTCGAATTCAGCAGAGAAGACAACGCCGAGCAACGCAACAAAGTGATACGTCTCGAAACAAAATAAATCATACCCGCCAATTATTATCATCAATTTCATATGACACCAACACTAATCATCCTGATTATAGCAGGTCTGATACTGCTGATAATCTTTTTCTACTACTGCCCGTTCTTCCTCTGGGTTTCGGCAAGAGTCAGCGGCGTAAGAATCTCACTGCTGCAGTTAGTACTGATGCGCATCCGCCAAGTACCTGCAAATTTGATTGTAAGAGCTATGATCGAAGCTCACAAAGCCGGGTTGAAAGACATCACACGCGACGACCTCGAGGCTCACTACCTCGCCGGCGGCAACGTCAACAAAGTCGTCCACGCCCTTGTCTCGGCTGCCAAAGCCAACATAGACTTAGGCTTCAAGATGGCAACCGCCATCGACCTTGCAGGCCGCGATGTGTTTGAAGCCGTTCAGATGAGCGTCAACCCCAAAGTCATCGACACACCTCCCGTAACAGCCGTGGCAAAAGACGGCATCCAGCTTATAGCTAAAGCCCGCGTTACCGTACGCGCCAACATCCGTCAGCTCGTCGGCGGTGCAGGCGAAGACACAGTTCTCGCTCGTGTCGGCGAAGGCATCGTCTCCTCGATCGGCTCGTCGGAGAGCCACAAGCAAGTGCTTGAAAATCCCGATTCGATTTCCAAACTTGTGCTTAAAAAAGGTCTCGACTCCGGCACAGCTTTCGAAATTCTGTCAATCGATATCGCCGACATCGACATAGGCCGCAACATCGGTGCAGCCCTTCAGATCGATCAGGCACAGGCCGACAAAAACATCGCTCAGGCAAAAGCCGAGGAACGTCGCGCGATGGCTATTGCCCTCGAACAGGAAATGAAAGCCAAAGCGCAGGAAGCCCGCGCAAAAGTCATCGAAGCCGAGGCCGAACTGCCGCGCGCCATGGCCGAAGCCTTTATCAAAGGCAACTTGGGCATCATGGACTACTATAAGATGAAAAACATCGAGGCCGACACCGAGATGCGCGAGAATATAGCGCGACCCGACCAGACAGCTACCATTCAAAAGAAATAAACATTAACGGATGACATCTTTTCTCATAGCATTGGCCGCCCTCATACTCGGCTATGTAATCTACGGAGCTCTGTGTGAACGCATATTCGGCGTTGACCCATCCCGGCCCGTACCGTCTGAAACACATCGCGACGGCGTCGACTTCATACCGCTGCCGACATGGAAAGTTTTCCTGATTCAATTCCTGAACATTGCCGGCCTCGGCCCGATTTTCGGAGCTATAATGGGCATAATGTTCGGCCCGGCCGCATTTATCTGGATTGTGGCGGGAACTATATTCGGCGGCGCTGTCCACGACTTCATGTCAGGCATGATGTCGCTGCGCAGCAACGGCGACTCGCTGCCCGAAATCGTAGGCCGCGAACTCGGTCCGTCGATCAAACAGATCATGCGCATCGTTTCGATTGTGCTGCTGATACTTGTCGGAGCTGTTTTTGTGGTCAATCCGGCCGACCTGCTCGCCGGCATGACACCCGAAACGCTCGACCGCACTTTTTGGATTGGCGCGATATTCATCTACTACATCCTCGCCACTCTGCTGCCCATCGACAAGCTTATCGGCAATTTCTATCCCATCTTCGGACTCGCGTTGCTCTTCATGGCAGCCGGACTGATGTTTGTCCTCCTTTTCGGCGACAATGTCATCCCCGACGGCTTTGCCGAAGGTCTCTACAACCGTCGCTCCAACCCCGAAACTACGCCTATTTTCCCAATGATGTTTGTCAGCATCGCCTGCGGCGCAATCTCCGGCTTCCACGCCACACAGTCGCCCATGATGGCCCGCTGTCTTAAGAACGAACGTCTCGCGCGTCCGATATTCTACGGCGCGATGGTAGCCGAAGGCATTGTCGCCCTGATATGGGCCGCTGCCGCCATTACCTTTGCCGGCGGCTACGACCAATTAGCCTCATATATGGCTGAGCACGGCAACAAACCCGCAGCATTGGTCAACGACATTTCGATTTCATGGCTCGGCACAGTCGGCGGCATCCTCGCATTGCTCGGCGTAGTCGCAGCTCCTATCACTACGGGCGACACCGCTCTGAGGTCGGCGCGCCTTATCGCTTCCGACGTGCTTCACATAGACCAAAAGAAGATAACACGCCGCCTTGCAGTCAGTCTGCCTATATTTGCCGTCTGCTTCGGACTGATGATGATAGACTTCAACATTCTCTGGCGCTACTTCGCCTGGGTCAACCAGACGCTCGCCATGTTCACACTGTGGGCAATAACAGTTTACCTCGCCCGACACAACAAGTTCTACATCATATCGCTCATCCCGGCAATATTCATGACCATGGTCTGCGTCAGCTACATCATCTTCGCGCCATCGCCCGAAGGCTTCGGTGCAAGCATCACTGTGGCACTGAGTTGCGCAACCGCCGTTGCTTGTGTCATACTGTTTATGTTTATCCGCTATCTGAAACTTTTACGTTCAGGTCGTCTGGTCCACGAAGTCGGTTATTAATATAATGTATGGACATAATTAAGACAATAGGTTCAGAGACTAAATACACATTTCACAGCCACACACAGTTCTGCGACGGGCGGGCTTCCATGGAGGAGTTCGCCCAAGCAGCCGTCAAAGCGGGCTTCAGGCATTACGGCTTCTCTCCCCACTCGCCTGTGCCCATCGCCTCGCCGTGTAACATGAGCCTTGAATCTGTCGACGCATATCTTCGCGAGGTCGACGCCATCAGGCAAAGATACGGCGACAAAGTGAACTTCTACGCCGGCATGGAAATCGACTATCTCGGCAGCGACTGGGGACCTTCGCAAGAATATTTCCAATCGCTCGCTCTCGACTACCGCATCGGCTCGGTTCATTTCATCCCCGACAAACGCGGCGAAATGATTGACATCGACGGCAAGGCCGAACGCTTCCTGATCAACATGTCGACGCATTTCGACAATGACATACACTATGTTGTCGAAACCTTCTACAACGAATCATGCGCGATGGTCGAAGCCGGCGGTTTTGACATCATAGGCCATTTCGACAAAATAGCACAGAACGCCTCCGCATTCCGTCCCGAAATAGAGCAGGAGCAGTGGTATCAGAACCTTGTCGGCCAACTCATCAGACTGATTTGCGACAAAAAAATCATAGTCGAAATCAACACCAAATCGAAGGTCGCCCACGACCGCATTTTCCCCTCCGAACGTTATCTCAAAACGCTCGTCGACGCAGGTGTGCCGATTATCGTGAACAGCGACGCCCACGAACCCGCGCTTATCGATGCGTCGCGTCAATACGCGTTCGATGTTCTTAAAGCCCTCAAAAGCTGAAATCAATGCAACGAAGCAACGATAAGCCACGCAAACTCGAGCTGCTCGCTCCGGCTAAGGACTGTGAAATTGCACGCGAGGCAATCATCCACGGAGCTGACGCCGTCTATATCGGCGCTGACGCATTCGGAGCAAGAGCGGCCGCAACCAACAGCACCGCCGACATAGCCCGGCTGGTCGACTTCGCCCACGCTTACAATGCGCGCATCTATGTCACACTCAACACTCTGATTTACGATTCCGAACTCGCTCAAGCCGAACGGCTTATCAGAGACATCTACCGAGCCGGAGTCGATGCACTCATAGTGCAGGATATGTCAGTGCTGAGGATGGACATACCGCCTATAGCGCTACACGCAAGCACACAGTGCGACACACGGACGCCAGACAAGGCCCGGTTTCTCGAAGACTGCGGTTTCTCTCAGATTGTCCTCGCGAGAGAACTGTCGCTCAGCGAGATAAAACAGATATCGCAGGCCACTACAGTGCCGCTTGAGGTCTTTGTCCACGGCGCACTATGCGTGAGCTACAGCGGCGACTGTCAGGCGAGCCTGCTGTCGACAGGCCGAAGCGCCAACCGCGGCGAATGCGCACAGATGTGCCGCCTGAACTACCGGCTTACCGACTCCGAAGGCAATCCGCTTGCCGCCGACGCACACTATCTTTCGCTTCGCGACATGAACCGGCTCGACCGACTCGGCGACTTGGCCGATGCCGGCGTAAGCTCGTTTAAAATCGAAGGCCGACTTAAAGACAGCGCATACGTCCGCAATGTCGTCGCAGCCTACAGCCTCGCTCTCGACAAACTCGTAGCCGCGTCAGCCGGCACTTACGTCAGAGCCTCGTCAGGCGAAATAAGCCTTTCGTTGCAGCCCGACGTCGAACGCTCGTTCAACCGGCGCTTCACTAATTATCTTCTCGACGGACGACCCGCTAACGGACAAAAAATGTCGTCGCTCGACAGCCCGAAGTGGATAGGCAACAAAGTTGCAACAGTCATCCGCGCCAACGGCAACCGAATTGAAGTTAACGCCATCGAAAAACTTTCGAACGGCGACGGTCTCGGCTACTTCGGTGCAGACGGCAAATTCAAAGGCTTCAGGCTCAACCGCATCGAAGGCCGCACCATCCACACACTCAGTCCGCTCGGCATCGCACCCGGCACAGTCCTGTACCGCAACCGCGACAAACGGCTCGACGACCGGATGACATCGCCAACCGCCGAGCGCCGCATCCGGCTCGACGCCATGCTTCGCCGAGTCGACAACCGTCGCGTCGCACTGCAACTGACCGATGAAAACGGACTACGCGCCGAGGCCACTGCCGAAATCGACTTCCAGAGAGCACGCACACCGCAAAGCGACAACCGCAGGCGCACACTTGCCAAACTCGGCGACACCATCTTTAAACTCTGCAACTTTGACGACCTCACAGGCGACATGGATTTCATCGCAGCCTCGCAGCTCGCCGACCTCCGCCGCTCGGCGGTCGCCCTGCTCATCGACACGCGCAAAGCCGCCTACAGCTTCGACTACCGCCGGCCTGAACAGAGCGACATAGAGTCATTCAAGGCTGAAGCGCTTGACTACCACGACAATGTCGCCAATCGCCTTTCCGAAGAGTTTTTCCGCTCCCACGGTATCGCCGTCGCACAGCGGGCGCTTGAAGCTTCAAATCCGCGTCAGGACAAAGATTTCCGCGTGATGAAGACACGCTACTGCCTCCGTCGCGAACTCGGCGCATGTCTGCGCAGCCCTTCGGCCCGAAAACTTCCGACGCCGCTATTTCTGCACTCCGCCGACATAACGTTCAGACTCGATTTCGACTGTTCAAACTGCGAAATGCACGTCATTCGCCCCGCTTCGCAAGCAAATCATTAGAGCAAGCCGATAATATTTATCGTCGAACCGGCTCCGAGACTTTAATTATAGTTAATTAACAAATTCAAGTTGCAGGGCGCAGGTGTTTTCCCTAACTTTGAAGCGCAAATGTAAAACCTTGCATCAACAGACATCTAATTTCCTCACTTCAGAGACAAAATCAATTGGAATTTCACTTATTTTTTTACTAATCCTCGCTTATAAAATAAGAAATTTTAGAAGCCTCTGAAACCATCTATTTTTAATATAAACTTACAACAAAAATACTTATACCAATCATGAAATCAAGCAGAAGGACATTTCTCAAGACCATTGGCGCTGCAGGACTTTTCACAATCATACCGCGTCATGTATTAGGCGGCAATGGCCACATTCCCCCAAGCGACCAACTCACAAGAGGCATCATCGGCACAGGTGGTATCGGACGCTCTGAAACCCACTTCCAGAGCGACAAGGCATGCCGTCTCGTTGCCCTTTCCGACGTCGACCAGAACCACCTCAAACAGGCTGTCGACCTCGCCAAAAAGAAATTTGACGAAAATGTCACTACTTATCATGACTTCCGCGACCTCATCAACGACCCCAACATCGACATCGTCCACATCGCCACTCCGCCCCACTGGCACGGCATCATGGCTGTCGAAGCTGCAAAGGCCGGCAAAGACATATGGTGTGAGAAACCTATGACCCGAACCATCGGTGAAGGCAAACGCGTCGTTGAAGCAGTTCAGCGCTACAACCGCATATTCCGCCTCAACACATGGTTCCGTTTCAAAGACATGTTCTACGGTCTCGGCACAGAGGTCAAACCCCTCAAAAAACTCATCGACAGCGGTATGCTCGGCTGGCCTCTCAAGGTTACGGTATCGGGCACAACAGGCTTCGCATGGAAATTCTTCTGGGTCGGCCGCGAGAACCTCGTTCCGCAGCAAGTACCCGCCGAACTCGACTACGACATGTGGCTCGGTCCGGCTCCCTACAAGCCCTACAACGCACACCGCGTCCATCAGACATTCCGCGGCTATTGGGACTACGACGGCGGCGGTCTTACCGACATGGGCCAGCACTATCTCGACCCGATTCAGTATCTCCTCGGCAAGGACAACGACCTTCCCGTCAAGATCGAAGTCGACGCACCCCAGCAGCACCCCGACGCTGTCGGCATCTGGCGTAAGATTACCTACACCTACGACGACGGCTGTCAGATTGTCCTCGAAGGCGAAGGCTGCGAAAGCCCCGGCAAAGTGCCCTACATCGAAGGTCCTAAAGGCAAAGTCTACAAAGGCTTCGAGTGCACTATCCCCGACATCATGAACAAGCTCGCCGAATTCCCCGATCCCGAGCCCCAGCGCACCGACTTCCTCGACTGCGTCCGCACACGTCAGAAATTCGCTCTCAACGAAGAGAACGGACACCGCAGCTGTACGCTCGTCAACATGGGCGCTGTAGCTCTGCGCCTCGGCCGCAGCGAACTCGCTTTCGACCCGAAAACTCAGACATTCATCGGCGACGATGCCGCCAACGCGTTAATCGACCAGCCAATGCGCGGTCCTTGGAAAATCTAAATCCCAATTACCTAACATAGAACCACAATCATGAACAAACGTTCGCTACATATAATAATACTGTCACTCTTCCTGTGCCTGGGATTTAACTCGTTCGCACAGCTCGACAGCCGCAACCGCACCCCCGAGACAGTCGTGACCGACGGCCTTGCCCAGCTCCCGACTCAGAACCCGGCCAAATACAATGAAGTCATCGGCGAAATGGCCGCTACCGGCCAAAAAGGCATCGAGATGCTCGCCGCCATGCTCAAACCGGCTGCTACCAACCAGAACGCAGCCTTCGAATATGCTATCGACGCCATCGTCAGCTTCGTGACACGCGAAGACAACGCCGCTCTCCGTCAGGGAGTCCACGACGGTCTGGTCGCAGGCCTCGCCAAATGCACCGACGACGCCAACAGAGCCTTCCTCCTCACTCAGCTCAACAAAGTGGCAGGTGCAGCCGACGCCAAGCTCTACACCGACCTTGTCGCCGACCCCTACCTGAGCCATATCGCCCTGATCGGCCTGGCAGCAATTCCCGGCGTTGACGACGCAGTCCTCGCCCAGATCGACGCTGCTACAGCTCCCGACGCAGGTCTCGCTTATGTGGCTTATTTCAGAAAACTCGCAAAGGCCGAGCCCAAACTGATCGAATGGGCCGAAAGCACCGACCCCAAAGTGCTCGAAGCCGTCTACAACGCTCTTGCCGCCTGCGGTTCGGAAGCCTCAATCAAAGTGCTTCAGAAAGCAGCTAAGGCACAGGACTTCGGCAACGACCCCACCGGCGCAACCGACGCATATCTCCGCCTGCTCGCCCACCTCGGCGACAACAAAGCTGCCATCTCGGCCGAAAAGAATCTTCTCAAATGCAAACAGGAATATGTGCGCTGCGCAGCCCTCGGCCTTCTCCTGAAAGCAGACAAAGCCAACGCTCAGAAAAACATCCTCGCCGCACTCAAGGACAAGAGCGCCGAATACCGCAACACCGCCCTTCTCGTTGCTCCCGAAATCGTCGGCGACGGCATCTACAGCGCTGTAGCCGCCAAATACAAATCGCTCTCGACTGCCGCAAAAGTCGACGTAATCAACTGGCTCGGCAACAACCACGTTGCATCGCAGGCCGACTTGGTTTCTGCGGAAACTGCATCCAAAGACCCCGCAATCGCCATGGCAGCTATCGCCGCAGCTTCGAAAATCGGCGGCGACAAAGCCCTCGCTACTCTCATCAATCTCTTCGGCGCTGACGAGCAGACAGCTAAGGCTGCCGAAAACGCTCTGCATTCGTTCAACGGCGACATCAACACAAGCCTCGCCGAAGCTCTCGACTCGCAGGATGTCAACACCCGCAACGCCGCCCTGCGTCTGATTTTCTACCGCAGAGCCTACAACGCCTACGACAAAGTGTTTGACATGGTCAAAAACGGCGATGCAGTCGCAGCCACAGTTCTTCCCGGCATCGCCAAGCCCGAGAACTTCAATGAGATATGCGACGTGATGGAGAAATCAGACAACCCCGCCATACTGTCATCCATGATTATGGCCGCCACTCGTTCGCTGACCGGCATGCCGGGCGAAAGAGCCTACTTCCTCATCAACGACCGCATGGAGTCTGTAAAACCCGAAAGACTTGCAGCACTCTACTATCCCATGCTCGCGTTCACAGCCACTCCGCAGGGCATCGAAAAACTCTATAACATCTACTGCAAGAACCACGACGAGGCCTCTCTCTCGGCTCTTCTGACTGTCAACGATCCGTTTATGATCAACATCCTCTATACTATCGCAGTCAACGAAAAGCCCCAGGGCCAGTGGCTCGACAAGATCTACGGCCGCATGGTAGAGTTGATCAAGAGTTCAAACATCCCCGGACAGGAAGCATACACATTATATAACTTAGTGCTCGAACGCAATCCTAATGACGACATCCAGACAGCCATCGTGAGAAATCTCGGCAATATCCCGACATTCCCCTCGCTGATGACCGTCGCCGCCTACCTCAACAAACCGGCAACATCTTTTGCCGCTGCAAACTCAGTCCGTAACATCGTTGCCAAGAACGAGGCTCTGCAGAAAGGCAAGACCGTCAAAGGTCTGCTTGAAAGCGCCCGCAAAATCTTTGCAGAACACAAAGCAAACGGCGACGCCGACGCAGGCTATGCTATCGACGACATCGACCGTATGCTCGGCAACATGAGCGACGAAGGCGGATTTACCGACGTAACAGGCAAAGGCAAAAAAATTGCCGACGACGCCGAAAACTTCGAACTCTACTTCGACTGGAGCCCCGCAGCTCCGACAGCCGTCACTCTGCGCTCTATGCCTCTCATCACTCTCGACCCCGCCAAAGGCCTGACAGTATGCGGAAAGACATTCCCCGCAATCCAGTCATGGAACACTATCTATGTCAAGATGATCAACGACCGCATCTTTGTCGACCTCAACGGCAAACCGGTTATTGTCAACGAAATCGTCAACAACGTTCCCGCTGAAAAAGCAGCCAACTACCGCGGCGAAATCGCTTTTGACACCGACGGCGCATCGGCTGTCAGCAACGTCTACCTCAACAACCTGCCCGACACTCCGATTTTCACACTTTCGCCCGAAGAGGAAGCTGAAGGTTTCGAAGTGCTGTTCGACGGTCGCTCGCTCGACAAATGGCACGGCAACACCAACGCCTACGTTCCTGTCGACGGCAACATCTATGTGACCGCACAGTACGGCGGCTCAGGCAACCTCTACACCAAGAAAAACTACAGCGACTTCATCTATCGCTTTGAGTTCTGGTTCGACGTTCCCGCCGTCAACAACGGCATCGGCATCCGCACCGGCAAAGACGTCACAGGCGTCGACGCAGCCTTCCACGGCATGGAAATCCAGGTTCTCGACCACGACGATCCCGTCTACGGCGGCTATCCTTTCGGTTTCACAGGCATCAAGCCCTATCAGCAGCACGGCTCTGTCTACGGTGTAATTCCCGCCAAGCATGTCGACTTCGGTCCGATCAAGCAGTGGCACACCGAAGAAATCAAAGCCATCGGCGACCATATCACAGTCACAGTCGACGGAGAAGTCATCCTCGACGGCAACATCCGAGAAGCTTGCCAAGGCCACGCTGTCGGTCCGGAAGGCGAAAACGGCAATCCCTACATGATTGACCACCGCAACCATCCCGGTCTCTTCAACAAAGAAGGCTACATCAGCTTCTGCGGCCATGGCCCGGGCGTAAAATTCCGCAACGTCCGCATCCTTGACCTCAGCGACAAAGCCAAAGCTAAAAAAGCCAAGAAAGCAAAAAGAAAATAAACAACCGACTCTCTAATTATCGACCTGATCAAATAAGCTCCCTTAATTTGATAAATGTCTGAAAATTTGAATAATTCACGAAAGCCGACTTCGATTGTTGCAATCGGAGTCGGCAATCGTATGCGAACATACATGCACTATGTGCAGCAGCACCCGGAGCGCGCCCGGCTTGTCGCGGTCGTCGAACCCGACACAATTCGACGAAACGCCATGGCCGACCAGTTTGACATCCCCGCCGAACACCGCTTCGCGAGCTATACCGACTTTTTCCGCAACCCGGTCAAGGCCGACGCAGTTTTCATCTGTACGCCCGAGCGCGAACACTACAAACCCTGTATGGAAGCCCTTCGTCAGGGCTATCATGTCCTGCTCGAGAAGCCGGTCGCACAGACCTACAAACAGTGTCTTGACATATATCATGAATCTATCAAAGCCAACCGCATAGTGTGCGTCTGCCACGTTCTGCGCTATCATCCCTGCTTTGTAAAGATTAAGGAACTTGTCAGCTCCGGCCGCTATGGTCGTATCATCTCTATCACACACACCGAGGACGTCGGACTCGACCGCACCACTCACAGCTATGTGCGCGGAATGATGAACACCGAAGCCGGCAACAACCCCATGATCATGGCAAAATGCTGCCACGACATAGACTTCCTCGTGTGGCTTTCGGGTACTCCGTGCCGACGTCTGTCGTCGTTCGGCTCACGGCTGTGGTTTCGCAGCGAAAACGCTCCGCAAGGCTCGGCCAAGCGCTGCGTCGACTGCGCGATAGAGAAAGACTGCCCCTTCTCCGCCGTCGACCTCTACTGGCGTCGCCATCAGTGGATCAACAACTTCGACGTAGCCGAAGTACAGACCATAGACGATGTCATCTACGAGCAGCTCCACAAGGGCGACTACGGCCGCTGCGTATACCACTGCAACAACGACGTGGTCGACAATCAGGTGCTCACGATGCAGATGGCCGACGGTTCGCTGATCACGCTGTGTATGGACATCTTCACTCAGCGCGACCGCCGCACCACCGACATCAAGATGACCGAAGGCGAAATCGTCAGCGACGGCAAGAAAATCTACATAACCGAATTCGCAAAACGCAAGACCGACATCATCGACTTTACCGAGATAGCCAAACAGCCCTTCCACTCGGGAGCTGATCTCAAACTTGTCGAAAATTTCCTCAACGCAATCCGCGGCGAAGGCGACACACTCGCCGGAACAACAATCGGCGAATCGCTCAAAAGCCATCTCCTCTGCTTCGAAGCCGAACGAAGTCGCCACACCGGACGCACCATCGACCTCTGAACCACCAAAACACATTTCCGACAATGAGACTCATAACCATTTCAACATTCCTACTGCTGTCAGTCATTTCGACTCTGGCAGCAACAACGCGTGTGCTCGCCATCGGCAACAGCTTCTCGCAGGACGCCGTCGAGCAGAACCTCTACGAACTCGCCATCGCCGGCGGCGACACCCTCATCATAGGCAACGCATACATCCCCGGTTGCCAGATCGACCTCCACGTCGAGAATTTCGAGACCGACCGCCCGGCCTACTCCTACCGCAAGGTCGTCGGCGGGGTCAAGACAACCACGCCCGAGATGCCCCTGAGCAAAATCATCAACGACGAGCAGTGGGACATCATTACCATCCAGCAGGCAAGCCACTTCTCAGGCCTCAAGGCGAAATACGCCCGTCTGCCCGAGCTCATTTCTTTTGTCCGCGAGAAGATGCCCGTCAAAGGCACGCCCATCGCATGGCACGCAACCTGGTCGTATGCCCGTGACGCCCGCCACGACGGCTTCAAAAACTACGGCAACTCTCAGAAAGCCATGTCCGACAGCATCGCTACTATCGTCGCGACAGTCATACCGCAGAACGGCATCGACCTCGTCATTCCCGCAGGCGTGGCCATTAACAACGCCCGCCGCATATTCGGCGACGTGATGAACAGCGACGGCTACCACCTCTCGGAACTCGGCCGCTACACCGCAGCATGCACATGGTATGAATTCCTGACCGGAAAGTCGGTCAAAGGCAATCCCTACCATCCCTCGACCATCTCTCCCCTGCAGGCACGCTCAGCCCAGAAAGCCGCTCACGACGCCGTCAGCGGACTCAAAAAGCCTTGCTTCAAGGCTCTGAAATAGCGCCTGTGCAAAAATAGATTCAAAATAATCAGCTCTTTACTTGCACAGTCGAAAGCAATTTACTAATTTTGTGCGCTAATTTTCCGCAATAGGCATAAAAAAGCAGGCCTCGCTATTCAGACCTCGCCTCAGCGGGTTAACCATTTTAATAATAACAAATGTACGTTATCGTAGAAAACCAGGGACAGCAGTTCAAAGCTGAAAAAGACAAGTTCCTGTATGTACACTACCTCGGCGAAGAAGTCAAAGAAGGCGACAAAGTCGAATTCGACCGCGTTCTCCTCGCTGACGCCGATGGTGCCGTTAAGGTCGGCGCTCCCACTGTTGAAGGAGCTAAAGTTGTTTGCGAGGTCGCTACTCCCCTCGTAAAAGGTGAAAAAGTTATCGTTTTCAAGAAAAAACGCCGCAAAGGCTATCGCCGCAAAAACGGCCATCGCCAGTTCTTCACCAAAATCGTGATCAAAGACATTGTCGCTTAACCTTTTAAATTTTATCGAAAATGGCACATAAAAAAGGTGTTGGT